>JANYBX010000521.1 GCA_025360615.1 Opitutia bacterium | reverse complement strand
CGAGCGTCGCCTTGGCCGCCGTGGCGGGGGCATTTGCGACCGCCGAGTCCGCCAGCTTCAACACCACCGCGCGACCGGCTTTTTTCAACACGAGCGCCTCGTCCGCCGGTTTGAATTCGACCAACTCCCAGCCGGAAAAATTCTCGCCGACTTTCGCCCATGCCGTCGCCCCGCTGCCGGGCGCGACGAGGGAGAATTGCCGCGTGCTCCCCGCGGTGAGCACGCCGCGCAGTTCCGGGACAGCTTCCGGCGCGGTCGCCGGGGCGGCGGGCTCGGCGGCAAAAACCACCGGGCAAATTACGAGGGCAAACAGGGCGGCGGGAGCGAAGCGCATGGGGGAAAAGGGGTCGCCGCGAGCATCCACCACGCCGACCGCCCGTCAAGTCCCGCGCCGACCGCCACTCCACGCTCCCGCCCCGCGAAAACGCCGCGCAGCCCTCGGGCGCGCGGCGTTCGTGATGCTCCGGAAATTCCCGGCGATTACATCTTCGGCTTTGGTTTGCGGAATTCCTTATGCGCCGCCGTCCGCTCCGCATCCATGTCGGCGATCAGCTTCACCGCGTCGTCATTCTTGTCGGCCTTCAGCGCCGCCTCGAGTTTGCCGACGAGCTCCAGCATCTTCTTCATCTCGGCTTGGTATTTCTCGACAAACTTCGCCTGCTCTTCCGCCGGCTTGGCGGCGGTGGTCTCCGGCTTGAATTTTAGCGAAGCTTCCGCGCCGCTCTTAATCGCGGCGACGAGCTCCAGCGACGCAGCGTTCTTCGTGGCATCGGCGACCTGTTTCTTCAGCGCCTTGTAGGGCTTGTTGATCTTGTCCATCTGTTCACCGAGCTCGGTGGTTTTTTCTTCGGATTTCGGCGCCGCGCTTTCGGCCGCGCGGAGGCCCGGCGACAGGGCGAGGAGGAATGCAGTGCAAGCAAAGAGGAGACGATTTTTCATGGGTTGGGGGAGAATTGACGTGACGGGACGGCAAAAGATTCGCCCCGGTCGCCCGTCGCGCGCAATTTCATTTCCGTAACATTTAACAGCGTAAATGCCGCCGCGCTTGTCCTCCCCTTCTCCCCATCGCAAGCCTGCACCCACGCCATGAACGCCCCCCGCTCCCTCGCCTGTCTCTTGGCCTTCGCCTTCGGCCCGGCCGCCCTCGCCGCTGAGGCACCGCCTCCTCCGACCCTGAGTCCGTCGAACGGGCTGCTGCTCTGGTATCCCCAGCCCGCCAAGGTCTGGACCGAGGCCCTCCCACTCGGTAACGGCCGCCTCGGCGCGATGGTCTTCGGCGGCGCGTCCGACGAACGCCTCGCGCTCAACGAAGACACCGTCTGGGCCGGCGGCCCGCACCACAACAACCGCCCCACCGCCCGCGCCGCGATCATCGAGGCCCGCCGCCTGATCTTCGCCGGCGAGCCCGCCGCGGCTCAAGCCCTCGCCGCCGACCAGATCATGCCCGGGAAAGGTATTCGTCCGAACGGCATGCCCTACCAACCGGTCGGCGATCTCCGGCTCCATTTCCCCGGCCACGAAAAATTTTCCAACTACCGCCGCGAGCTCAGCCTCGACGACGCCACCGCGCGCACCGCCTACGATGTCGGCGGCGTGCACTACACCCGCGAGATTTTCACCTCGCTCGCCGACCAAGTCATCGTCGTCCGCCTCACCGCCAGCAAACCCGGCGCCCTCGCCTTCACCGCCACCTGGTCCAGCCCCCAGGAAACCGCCGTCCACCGCGCGGCGGACGGCTCGCTCATCCTCGCCGGCGCCACCACCGGCCACGAATCCATCCCCGGCGGCCAGTTGCGGTTCGAGGCCCACCTCCGCGTCCTCGCCTCCGACGGCGACCTGCACGCCACCGCCGCGTCCATCGAACTCAACGACGCCACCACCGCCACGCTCCTCGTCGCCCTCGCCACCAACTTCACCAACTACCACGACCTCTCCTCCGCTCCCGCGCAACGCGCGCGCGCCGCCCTCGCCGCGCCCCTCGAAGCCTTCGAAAAACCCGCCGCGAACCACGCGAAAATCTACGCCGCGCTCCACCGCGCCCATGTCGTCGCCTACCAAAAGCAATTCTCCCGCGTCGCCCTCGACCTCGGCCCCACCGCCCCCGCCATCGCGGTCAAGCCCACCGACGCCCGCCTCCGCGATTTCGCCACGAGCCAGGACCCGCAACTCGCCGCCCTCTACTTTCAATTCGGCCGCTACCTCCTCATCAGCTCCTCCCAGCCCGGCACCCAGCCCGCGAATCTCCAAGGCATCTGGAACGACCAGCTCCTCCCGCCGTGGGACAGCAAATACACCACGAACATCAACGCCGAGATGAACTACTGGCCCGCCGAGACGACCAACCTCGCCGAGCTCCACGAACCGTTCATCGCGATGGCCCGCGATCTCGCCGTCACCGGCGCGAAGACCGCGCAGGAACTCTACGGCGCGCGCGGCTGGGTGCTCCACCACAACACCGATCTCTGGCGCATCGCCGGCCCCGTCGACGGCCCCACTTCCGGCCTGTGGCCCACCGGCGGCGGCTGGTTCTCCGAGCATCTCTGGAACCACTACGTTTTCTCCGGCGATAAAACCTACCTCGCCTCCATCTACCCCGTGATGAAAGGGGCCGCGGAATTTTTCCTCGATGTCCTCGTCGAGGAGCCCGCGCATAAATGGCTCGTCGTCTCGCCCTCCGTCTCGCCGGAAAACGCCCCGAAGCTCCGTCCCGGCAACAAGGGCGACATCCGCTTCGACGCCGGCATCACGATGGACAACGAAATCCTCTTCGAACTTTTCACCAACACCGCCCGCGCCGCCGCCACGCTCGGCCTCGACGCCGATTTTCAAAAACAACTCCTCGCCACCCGCGACCGCCTGCCCCCGCTCCAGATCGGCAAACACAACCAACTTCAGGAATGGCTCGGCGACTGGGATGATCCCGCCGACAAGCACCGCCACATCTCACACCTTTACGCGCTCTACCCCTCGAACGAAATTTCCCCGCGCCGCACGCCCGCGCTCTTCGCTGCCGCGCGCCAGTCGCTCGAGTATCGCGGCGATGTTTCCACCGGCTGGTCGATGGGCTGGAAGGTCAACTGCTGGGCCCGCTTCCTCGACGGCAACCGCGCCTACAAACTCCTCAGCGACCAGCTCCGCCTCGTCGAGGACGGCAAACCCCACGCGGGTGGCGGCACCTACGCCAATCTCTTCGATGCGCACCCGCCCTTCCAGATCGACGGCAACTTCGGCTGCACCGCCGGCCTCGCCGAACTTTTTCTCCAAAGCCATGACGGCGCCGTCGATCTCCTCCCCGCGCTCCCCGACGCGTGGCCGCAGGGGAAAATCGGCGGCCTCCGCGCCCGCGGCGGCTTCGAGCTCACCTCGCTCGCTTGGAGCGGCCGCCAGCTCACCGAGGTGAAAATCCTCTCCAAACTCGGCGGCATGCTCCGGGTGCGTTCGCGCGCGCCGCTCGTCCGCGCCGACGGCAAGCCCCTCCTCCCCGCCGCCGGCGAAAACCCCAATCCCTTTTTCTTCACGCCCCCCGCGCCCGCCCAGCTCAGCTCGCCCGAGGCGAAGCCCGCCGCGTTCACGCTTCCGCTCGAATCCATCTACGACATCTCCACCAAGTCCGGCGAAACCATCGCCCTTCGCGCCGCGCCAGCCGCAAAACGGTAGAACCGTCCGCCTCTGAACGCCCAACTGAGGCGTGACACGCTCCCGGGCTTTCCCCATCAACGGCTCACCCCGTGAAAGCCCTCCTGCTCACCGCGCCATCGCAGCTCGAGTTCGTCGATTTTGCCACGCCGGTCCCCGCCGACGACGAAGTCCTCCTCCGCATCCGCGCCTGCGGCATTTGCGGGAGCGACATCCACGGCTGGGATGGCTCCACCGGCCGCCGCCGCCCGCCGCTCATCATGGGCCACGAAGCCTCCGGCGAAATCGTCGCCGTCGGCCCCCGCGTCGAGCGCTGGCGCGCCGGCGACCGCGTCACCTTCGACTCCACGATCTCCTGCGGCGCGTGTTCCTACTGCCGCGAAGACCACATCAACCTCTGCGAAAACCGCCGCGTCGTCGGCGTCGCTCCCGCCGAGTTTCGCCAACACGGCGCGTTCGCCGAGTTCCTCGCCCTGCCGCCGCGCATCCTTTACCCGCTGCCCGACGCGCTCTCGTTTCAACACGCCGCCATGGTCGAGCCCGTCTCCATCGCCGTGCATGCCGTGCAACGCGTCCGCCTCGCCCCCACGGACACGGTCGTCGTGATCGGCAGCGGCATGATCGGCCTCTTCGTCGTCCAAGCCCTGCGCTGGGCCGGCGCGAAAAAAATCATCGCCGTCGATCTGGCGGAGAACCGCCTCGCGCTCGCCCGCGAGCTCGGCGCGACCGACACCATCAAGTCCGACACCTGCGATGTCGCCGCCGAGGTCACCCGCCTCACCGGCGGTCGCGGCGCCGACCACGCCTTCGAAGTCGTCGGCCTCTCCTCCACCTTCAACCTCGCTATCACCACGCTCCGCCGCGGCGGCTCGCTCGTGCTCGTG
This sequence comes from Opitutia bacterium, assembly GCA_025360615.1. Lineage (GTDB taxonomy): Bacteria > Verrucomicrobiota > Verrucomicrobiia > Opitutales > Opitutaceae > Tous-C4FEB. Next base: position 2,878 of record JANYBX010000521.1, on the reverse strand, counting down.
GGAAACCTCGCGCCGAAAATTGATTTCCCCCTGCAAATCGTCGTGAACCGCGAACTCACGCTCCACGGCAGTTGCGCCTCGTCCGGCGAATATCCGCTCTGCCTCGATCTCATCTCGCGTGGCATCATCCGCGTCGAGCCCATGATCGCCGCCATCGCCCCCCTCGCCGAGGGCGCCGCGTGGTTCCAACGCCTCAGCGCGAAAGACGGCGGCAACACCATGAAAGTGATCCTCACGCCATGAGTCCCCCGTCCGCTTTCGATCTCACGGGGAAAATCGCCCTCGTCACCGGCGCCAGCCGCGGCCTCGGCCAGCACTTTGCCATCGCGCTCGCCCGCGCCGGCGCCGATGTCGCCATCACCAGCCGCACCCTCGATTCGCTCGCGGACACGGCCCGCGAAATCTCCGCGCTCGGCCGGTGCGCGCTGCCCCTCGCGCTCGACGTGCGCGCCCACGCCAGCATCCAAGCCGCCGTCGCCGCCGCGCACGCGCACCTCGGCTGCATCGACATCCTCGTCAACAACGCCGGCTGCAACATCCGCAAGCCCGCGCTCGACGTCGCGTGGGACGATTGGAACACCATCCTCGAAACCAATCTCCGTGGCCCCTTCTTCGTCGCGCAAGCCGTCGCGCGCCACATGATCGCCGCCGGTCGCGGCCGCATCATCAACATCGGCTCCGTCACCTGCGTCGCCGGCTACGCCGGCCTCGCGCCCTACGGCGCGAGCCGCGGCGGCATCAAGCAGCTCACGATGAGTCTCGCCGCCGACTGGGGCCCACACGGCGTGACCGTGAACTGCCTCGCCCCCGGCTGGTTCAAGACCGCGCAAAACGCCGTCATGTATGACAACGCCGAGTGGGTGAAATATCTCAGCGAAAAAATCCCGCTGCGTCGTCCCGGCAAACTGGAAGACCTCACCGGCGCGCTCCTCTTTCTTTCCAGCGACGCCAGCGCCTACGTCACCGGCCAAACCCTGCTCGTCGACGGCGGCATCTCCGTCAACGACACCCGAGCGCTGCCCGCCAAGCCGCCCGGTTAAACCTTCTCCGGTCGCTTTGCCATGCTCCACCCCGCCGCCACTCCCACGCCGACGACCACCCGTTTCCGCTGGATGATTTGCGGCCTGCTCTTTGGCGCGACCACGATCAACTACGTTGACCGCGCGATCTTCGGCCAGCTCGCGCCGGAGTTTAAAAAAATCTTCGGCTGGACCGACGACAACATCGCCGACATCGCGCTCTGGTTCGAGGTCGCCTACGCGATCGGCCTCGCCTTCGCCGGGCGCATCATCGATCGCGTCGGCACGAAGCTCGGCCTCGGCTTGTCCTTCGCCGCGTGGTGCCTCGCCGCCATGCTGCACGCCGGCATGGCCACGGTCCTGGGGTTTAAGATCGCGCGATTTTTTCTCGGCATCCCCGAGTCCGGCGCCTGGCCCGGTGTCACCAAGGCCACCGCCGAATGGTTCCCGCGCCGCGAGCGCGCCCTCGTCGCCGGCGTCTACAATGCCGGGAGCAACGTCGGCTCGATGATCGTGCCGCTGGTCGCCGCCTGGATCTTCCCGGTCATCGGCTGGCAATGGACCTTCATCGCCCTCGGTGGCTCCGGCTTCGTGTGGCTGTTCTTCTGGTTCGCGCTCTACCGGCAGCCCGCGCAACACCCCCAGGTCTCGCCCGCCGAGCTCGCGATCATCGAGAGCGACCCGCCCGACACCGTCACCGACCTCATGCCCATGAGGCGCATCCTGACGACGCGCGCCGCATGGTCGTTTATCCTCGGGAAATTTTTCACCGACATGATTTTTCGCGGCAACCTCATCCTGCTGCCCCTGTTTTTCAGCCAGCATTTCAGCCTCAACATCAAAAACGTCGGCCTCCCTTTTTTCACCATCTACCTGATGGCTTCGTTTGGCAGCGTCGGCGGCGGCTGGCTCTCGTCGTCGTTTCTCCAGCGCGGCTGGTCCGCCAACGCCGCCCGCAAAACCGCCATGCTCCTCAGCGTGATTTGCGTGATGCCCATCATGCTCACCACCCACATCACCAGCATGTGGCTCGGCGTCTTCGTCTGCGGTCTGATGATGGCCGCCCATCAAAGCTGGTCGTCGAATCTCTACACGAGCATCTCGGACATGTTTCCCAAGCACGCGATCGGCGCGGTCGCCGGCATCGGCGGGACCGCCGGCTCCATCGGGGCGATTTTGCAACTCGCCCTGGCCAGCAGCCTCTTCAAAGCCGCTAAAGCCGGCGGCGCCGACGCCGATCATGTTTACACCGTGATCTTCGTCATCGCCGGCTTCGCCTACATCGCCGCGCTCGCCAGCTTCCACCTCCTCGTGCCGAAGCTCGAACCGGTGCGCAACCGCTGAGACTGGCCCACGCCTTCCGATGCCCGACGAATCCGATCCGCCGCGGAAATTCTACGGATTGAAATCGTCGGGGGATTTCGAGCGCGCCAACGACACGACCAGCGCCCCCAGCGACGGCCCGACCGACGTGCAGGGTTTTATCAAGAGCGCCGCCGCCGACTCGCGCGCCCTCGGCGTGAACGCTCCCGCCAACCGGCCGACCGACGTCCACGCGATGCTTCAGCACAACCTGAAGCGCGACCAGGCCGCCGGCTTGTATAAAATTTCGCTCGCGGCCGACCCGCGACGCATCAAACGCGTCCGCAGTTTCTGGATCGCGATCATCATCGTCGATCTGCCCCTCGGCGTGCTCGCGTGGAGCATGGGCCACGAGATGGCGATCCCCTTCGTCTGCGCGATCGGCGGCATGGCGATGTTCACTTCGGTTCTGATCTGGCGAACCTGGTGCTTTCGAACGGAAGCCTAGACCGCGACTTCACCGACGCCCGAGCAACTCCCACATCAAAACAGCGGCG
>JANYBX010000447.1 GCA_025360615.1 Opitutia bacterium | reverse complement strand
GCGCGGCTGGGCGCCGGCTGCGAGGTCCAGGCTTATGCGATCGTCACCAAGCACGCTGTCTTGGGTGAGCGCGTAGTCGTGCATCCTTTCGCGGTGGTGGGCGGCGATCCGCAGTATCTGAAATTTGACCACGCGCTCACGACCGGCGTGCGCGTGGGCGCGGGCACGGTGATTCGTGAACACGTCACGCTCAACCGCTCCATTCATGCGGGCGGGTTCACGACGATTGGCGAAAATTGTTTTTTAATGGCGAATGCCCATGTCGCGCACGACTGCGCGGTCGGCGACCAAGTCGTGCTGGCGAACAACGCGATGCTGGCCGGACACGTCGAGATCGGCGCGCACACGTTTGTCGGAGGTGGCGCTGGCATCCATCAATACTGCCGCATCGGCGAAGGCGTGATGGTGGCGGGCAACGCCTCGATCACGCGCGACGTGCCGCACTTCACGATGGTGGCGGAGCGCGACGAGGTGATCGGCTTCAACGGTGTCGGCCTGAAGCGGCGCGGGTTTAGCCGGGCGACCATTGCTGAGCTGAAGGCGGCGTTTCACGACGTGTATTTTACGCCGGGCAACATTCGCGAGATCGCCGCGGGAATTTTGGCGCTGGGCAAAATCGCGTCGCCGGAAGCGCGGCGGTTCCTGGAGTTTTTCGCGGCGGGCAAACGTGGCTTTGCGCGGGCGCGCCGGGCTGTCACGGGGGAGGAATCGAATGAGTAAGCTCGCGTTTACCTGTGGCGATCCAGCGGGCGTCGGTCCCGAAATCATCGCGACGTGGCTCGCGGCCAATGTGGGCGGGGCGCACGAGGTGGCCGTGATCGGACCGGCGGGATGGCTCGCGATGCTCGCCACGCCGGCGACGAAAATCGCGGTGGGGCTGGAGGATTTTTCCGTGACGCCCGGTCAGCCGACGGCAGATGGCGCGCTGGTCGCATGGGCGGGGTTGGAACGCGCGGCGCTCGGCTGCGGGTCGGGCGAGTTTTCCGGCGTCGTCACCGGCCCGGTGAGCAAGGAATGGCTCGCGCGCATCGGCTACACGTTTCCCGGGCAGACGGAATTTTTCGCCGCGCGCTGGGGCGGCGAGCCGGTGATGTGTTTTTGCGGTGGGCGGCTGCGCGTCGCGCTGGCGACGTGGCATGTGCCGTTGTGCGAAGTGCCGCAGCGGCTCGGCCCGGAACTGCTCCGCCGCACCATCGCGGCGGCGAACGATCTGGCTCACGCCGAAGGTGTCGCCGCACCGCGTATCGGCGTGTGCGGACTTAATCCGCACGCAGGCGAGGGCGGTTTGCTGGGAAGTGAAGAAAAGGAGTTGATCAACCCGATGCTGCTGCGGATGCGCGGCGAGTTTCCGGGGCTTTCGTTGTGCGAGCCGGGCGACACTCTGTTCGCCCGGGCATTGCGCGGGGAGTTCGATGTCGTCGTCGCACTTTACCACGACCAAGGGCTCGCGCCGCTGAAAGTCATCGACTTCGACGAAGCCGTGAACGTCACCCTCGGCCTGCCCCATGTGCGCACGAGCCCGGATCACGGGACGGCGTTTGGCATCGCGGGCAAAGGCGTCGCCCGCGCGACCAGTTTTGCGAATGCCGTGACGGTGGCGCGGCGCTTGATAAACGCCCGCGCCGTGCGATAGTCCGCACTCGATGTCCGTCTCTGCTGCACCCGTTCCACCGTTCTCGCCCGCCACTCTTCCCGAGGGCGTGCGCGCGGGCAGCGAGATTCTCGTGAAACTCACGCCACCCGCCGGCGCGAAAGTCCGCACGCTGATCGCTCGCGAACAGCAGGGCGAACTCCTCCGCATCGCGATCACCGGCGGTGGTTGCAACGGCCTCAGTTACAAAATGAAATTCACGCCCGAGCCGCGCCGAGGCGACATCCTCGTGCAGACGGGCAACGTGAACGTGGTCGTCGATCCGAAGACCGCGCTCTATTTGAAAGGCACCGTGCTCGATTATTCGTCGGCGCTGGTGGCGGGCGGTTTCAAGTTCACCAACCCTAACGCCAAGGCGAGCTGCTCCTGTGGCGAGAGTTTTAGCGTCTAAATTTCAACCTTTGCGCCCCGCCAAATAGGTGTTGCCCCGGCTGGAGCGAGCGGCGAGAAACCTTCCCGATCTAATTCACAGACCAAACCTTATTTGATGGCTACTTCGTTTCCTTCTGCTGGCGGTGGCGGTAATCGCTCCGGCTCTTATCAGCGTCGCAATGTCGACCCTTTCGCGGCCATTCGCCGCAATCATCGCATCAAAGTCCCTGCGGTGCGCCTCATTTCCCCCGAGGGCAAACAGCTCGGCATTCTCGACACGCAGAAGGCCATCGCGCTCGCGCTCGAGGTCGGCCTTGACCTCGTCGAGGTCGCTCCGAACGCCACTCCGCCCGTGTGTCGCATCATGGATTTCGGCAAATACGTCTACGAGGAGCAGAAAAAGACCTCCCACGTGAAATCCACCGCGAGCAAGATCAAGGAGATCGAGTTCAGCGCGCGCATCGCCGACGGCGATTTTTTCACGAAGATCCGCCACGCCGAGGAATTCCTCGGGCACGGCAACAAGGTGAAACTCCGCCTCAAGTTCCGCGGCCGCGAGATGGCGCACACCGAGATCGGTTTCGCCGTGATGACCCGCGGCGTGGGCGAACTCGTCGGCATGGGACACCCGGATGCCGAGCCGAAACTCATCGGCCGCAACATTCACGTGATGCTCACGCCGCTCGCGCCGAACAAGCGCAAGCCGAAATTTCATCCCGTCGAAAACTCGCCGGCCGTCGACGACGGTCCGGACCAAGGCGATGATGACGACGAGGGCGACGAAGCGCCGCCCGCCGCGTCCGCCAAAGCCTGAGTCTTTCCCGCCATGTCGCCGGCGGCTCCACGCCTCGCCGCAGTCGTCCTTTTGGCGCTCGTGGCCGCGGGATGCGAACTGGCTGCGGCCGACGCGCCGGTGCGCAACGTTCCCTCTCGTCCCGGTGCTGCGAAAGTCGTGGAAGCCCCAGCCTCCAAGCCTCCCAAGCTCAGCGTCACGCGGCTGAAAAAAATCGAATATGTCGCCTTGGCGGAGATCGCCGCGCGGCTTGGTTATAAATCGACGTGGGATGAGGTGCGGCGCGAACTTACGCTGAATAACAGCGTGAGGAAACTCGTGTTCACCACCGACCGGCGCGAAGTCGCCTGCGACGGCCTGCGGGTGTTCCTCGGTGATCCCGTGCAGGCGCACGATGGGAAATACTATGTCGGCAAAATCGACTATGAGCGCGGCCTGCTCGCGATTTTGCGCCCCGACTTCGCCGGTCCGCTGCCGGCACCGATCAAGGTGATCGCGATCGATCCGGGTCACGGCGGCAGCGATCCCGGGATGGAAAACGACGCGCTCCATCTTCAGGAAAAAGTGCTCACGCTCGACGTCGCGCTCCGGCTGGAAAAATTGCTTCAGGCCCAAGGCTACAAAGTCGTGCTCACGCGCCGCGACGACCGGGAACTCGCCCCGACGAAGTCGGCCGACTGGCAGCAGCGCAGCATCATCGCGAACCGGGCGGGCGCTGATCTCTTCGTGAGCATTCATTTCAATTCGCTCTATCCCAACACGCGCGTGGGCGGCACCGAGACCTTTGTGTTCACCCGGCCCGGCCAGCGCTCGGACCAATCGCTAGGCCTTGGGCAGGTGGACGACACCGAAACCGAACTGGTGCCGGTGCATCGCTTCGACCCGTGGAATTCGCTGTTCGCGGATTCGATGCAACGGGCCGTGCTGAAAAAACTCGGCACGAGTGATCGCGGGCAGAAGACCAAGCACTCCGCCGTGCTGCGCGGCCTCAATTGCCCGGGCGTGCTGGTCGAGTCGGTGTTTCTCTCGAACGAAGCCGAGGCGAAACGCGCCGCCACGCCGGCCTACCGGCAGGAAATCGCCGAGGCCCTCGCCGAGGGCGTGCGGGGTTACGCCGCGACGCTCGAGGCGCTCCGTCCGAAACCTTCGCCCACACCCGCAACCGCCGCGCCCGCCGCAACGTCAGGCTCACGATGAAAAATCACCCGCTCGGCTTTTTGATGTTGGCCCTCATCGCCGCGCCCGCCGCGGTGCGCGCGTGGGATTACGAGGGGCACCGGATGGTCAATCAGGTCGCGCTCGCCTCGCTGCCGCCGGATTTTCCCGCGTTTGCGCGCGAGCCGGCGAATGCCGCGCGGATCGCGTTTCTCGCCGGTGAGCCGGATCGCTGGCGCAACGTGCCGGACGCGATCATGCGCCAGTCGGGCGGGAGTTGGACCGACCATTTCTGCGATGCGGAGCAGATCACCGATGCCGGGCTCGATTTCGCCACGCTGCCGGCGCTGCGCTACGATTTCGCCGTGGCCTTTGCCGCCGGGCGTGCGGCGCACGCGGACAAGTTTCCCGCGATCGATCCGGCGAAGAACAGCGACCACACCCGCGAGTGGCCGGGTTTTTTGCCGTGGGCGATCACGGAATACTGTGCGAAATTGAAGTCGGGCTTCGCCTACTTGAAGACGTTTCAGGAAAACGGCGGCACGCCGGAAGAAATCGCCAACGCGCAGGCCAACCTCGTCTACGTCATGGGCGTGATGGGCCACTACGTCGGCGATTGCGCGCAGCCGCTGCACACGACGATTCACCACAACGGCTGGGTCGGCACCAATCCCCATGGCTACACGACGTGGAGCGGTTTTCATTCGTGGATCGACGGCGGCTTCGTCGCAAAAGCGGGCGTCACGTTCGCGGAGCTCGCCCCGAAGGTGACGGTCGCGCCACCGATCGGGCTCGTCGCTCGCGTCGATGGCCGGGATCCGATGTTTGTCGCGGTGCTCGATTATCTGGTCGCGCAAAACAAGCTCGTGGAACCGCTCTACGCGATGGACAAGGCGGGCAAGTTTCGGATCGAGGGCGCTCCGCCGACGGAGGAAGGCCGGGCGTTCATCACCGGTCAGTTGCTCAAGGGCGGCGAGATGCTCGGCGCGCTCTGGGTGACGGCGTGGCGTAATGCTCCGCAGGATGCCTTTCTTCGCACGCAGTTGTTGAAACGTCAGGCGGCCGCAGTCGAGAAACCGTAGATCCGCCGAGCCGCGCGCCAGAGCGTCCGATAGCGGATTGGGGCATCCCTGCAAAATTATCGCGGGCCAGCTCCAGCACCACAAATACGGCGTGCCCGAAATCCCGACGACGACGTTTGTCGAGGGCACGTGATTCGACGGTGCCTCGTGCCCGGCGCGGTGAAGGTTGGGGTGAAACGCGGTGACCGGGGTTTGGAGTGTTCGGCGGAACTGATTAGAAATTCTGGCAATCAAGTATAGCTGTTCCTCAGCCTCCAATGTGAAAGCCGCTACAGATCGAAATGAGGAGCAGCACCGCGCCCATGCCGAGAAAGATGCCAATGGCGAAACCTCGGTAGCTCGGTTTCGTGGCCAGCCAGATCGCGGCAACAAATGAAGTTATGACATAGAGAAAACCGAACGCGCTGTCGGTGACTGCAAGCACGGCATATCCCAAGATAACGAAGATAAAAAATCCGCCGATTGCTCCGCCAAGAAGAGCGAAGCAACCACCCGTTCCCGATTGAGGAGTCGAATAATGGACGGCGGATTTTTGCGTCGAAAGTTCTTGCGGTTGTTTTTTGGAATCATCGCCGGTTGGAGTGGATTTGATCATGTGATTATTGTTTGAGGTTCATGCATCGCTTGGAGCTCTTTCAACCGCGCTTCTTTTCCGTCGCGGTAGAAAAGATTAAACGTGTCGAAGGGGATGATGCGGCCGTCGGGGTGGACGATGTGGATGCAAGATTTTTTCACACTGCGGACGTCGAAGTTGTGGGCGTCGAGGAACTGGATCACGAGCACGCGGAAAATGTTTTCATAGGTGATCGCGGGTGGCGCTTTGATGAGCGGGAGGCAGCAGAGGAGTTGACGGAGCGCGATGGTCGCGGACTCAGGCGAATGCGCGGTGGAGAAGAGTTTGAAGACTTCGGCGCGCAGCGCGGGGTCGCGCTCGAAGACGAGGTTGCTGCCCTCGGCTTTAATGAGGACTTCGGGTGGGATGAGGCTGGTGAGCGGAATGACTTTGCCGTCGAGCTTGAGCGCGTAGCCCATTGCGAGGCAGTCGGGGTGGCAGGGGACCGGGATGATGTCGGCGGGTTGGAAGACGGGCGATTGCGCGAGGATTTTCTGGCGGACTTCGGCGAGCGTGAGGCGGTCGCGCGCGGGATCGAAATCCTCGGTGCGGCCGGCGTCCTGGATCGGTTGAAACGTGACGCCGCGCACGCAGCGTTGCTTCAGGGCGAAGTCGATGATCTCGCCGATTTCGCCGTCGTTGAGGCCTTTTTTCAGGGTGACGACGAGGGTGGTGGAGAGGTTGAGGTCGTTGAGGCGGTCGAGGGCGCGGCGGCGGATGTCGCGGAGATCGGCGCCGCGGAGTTCGTGCAGCGGTGCGGCGCGGAGGGAATCGAATTGGAGGTAGAGTTCGAAGCCGGGTTGATAGCTCGCGAGGCGTTGAGCGAACTCGTCATCCTGCGCGATGCGGATGCCATTGGTGTTTACCATGAGGTGCTTGATCGGGCGGCGTTTCGCGGCGTCGAGAATTTCGAAAAACTGCGGGTGAATCGTCGGCTCGCCGCCGCTGATCTGGACGATGTCGGGCTCGGCTTCGTTGCGCACGACGGCGTCGAGCATGGCCTCGACGTGCGCGAGCGAGCGGTGCGTCTGGCGCTTGGGCGAGGACTCGGCGTAGCAGATCGGACACTGGAGATTACACTGGTCGGTGATCTCGACGAGGGTGAGGCAGGAGTG
>JANYBX010000443.1 GCA_025360615.1 Opitutia bacterium | reverse complement strand
GCGCGCTACTGGCATCCGGTCTACGGCTTCACCACGCTCATCCAGCTCGACGCCACCAACGACGACCTGAAAATCGCCGCCTTTCGCGAACACCCCGTCTATGTGCATCGCGAAACGGGCGGCTACGACGGACTCTACTACGCCCAGATCGCGTATCACCCTTGGCTGGACGCCGCCGAACTCCGCCCGGCGATGGACAACTTTTCCTATCGCGCCCGCCGCATCCTCCCGCCCGCGCTCGCCTGGCTCCTCGCCGCCGGCCAGCCCGCGCTGATCGTCCACGTTTATTCCCTGCTCAATGCCGCCGCGTGGCTCCTCCTCGCCGCGCTGCTGTGGCGGCTTCTCCCGGTGGAAAACCCCCGCGGCCTGCTCGCCTGGGCCGGCGTTCTCTTCTCCGCGGGCGCGCTCAGCAGCGTGCGCCTCGCCCTCACCGATTTGCCGATGCTCCTCCTCCTCGCCGCCGCGCTCCGGTCGGCGGAATGCGCCCGACCCCGCGCCGCCACCGCCTGGCTCGCCTCCGCCGCGCTCGCGCGCGAGACCGCGCTGATCGGCCTCGCCGGTCTCGTCACGCGCCCGGGGTTCTCCCGAAAAAATTTCTTCACCCTCCTCTTCGCCATCGCCCCGCTCGCCGCGTGGCTCGCCTACGTGCGCTGGCGCGTCGGCCCCGCCGACGCCGGCTGGGGCAACTTCACGCTCCCCCTCGCCGGCCTCGTCGAGAAATGGACCGCCTCGCTCCACGCCCTCACTCATTTCCCCGATCCGATTCTCGCCTGGACCACGCTGCTCGCGACGCTCGGCCTCACCGTTCAAGTGCTCTTCGTCCTCACGCACGCGCGCTGGTCCGACGCGTGGTGGCGCGTCGCCGCCGCCTATTCCGCGCTGGCGCTCACCCTCGGCACCGCCGTGTGGGAGGGTTTTCCCGGTGCCGCCACGCGCGTGCTCCTGCCGCTCACCCTCGCCTTCAACCTCCTCGCCCACCGCACCCGCGCCACCCTCGCGTGGCTCGCGCTCGGCAACCTCGGCGTCTTCGCCGGCCTTCTCGTGTTCACCGATTTCCCCACCGACAACCGCGAGATCTTCGCCGCCCGCCGTCACGGCGTCGCCGCGCTCGTCCAAGTCGACACCGGCTGGTTCGGCTGCGAACACACCTCGCGCCACATCTGGTCGTGGACCGAAGGCCGTGCGCAACTCGACTTCGAAACTTGGCCCCGCGCGCCGCTCGCCGCGCAATTCCAGTTTTCCCTCCGCAGCCTCGCCCCGCGCACCGTTATCATCCGCCAAAACCACCGCGAACTCTGGCGCGGCCCCGTCGGCGAAAAAATTTCCACCTTCACGATTCCGCTCTCGCTCTCCTCCGGCCGCACGCGCCTCGAATTCTCCACCGACACCCCCGGCACGCGTGAAAGCCCCGACTCCGACGCCCGCGCCCTCGCCTTTGCCCTCTACGACCCGCGCCTGACTTTCTGAGTGGCCCGCGGCTCCGCGCCCGCCCCATCATCGCCCCATGCCCGCCCCGCTCCTGCTCGACCTCTCGCACACGAGCCACACCCGCGCCCGCACCGGCATCCAACGCGTGGCCCGCTCCCTCTGGCGCGAACTCGGCGCCCGGGCCCAGCCCGTCACCCACGATCCGCACCAAGGCGCGTGGCGCCCCCTCGACCCGTGGGAACTCGCCAATCTCTCCACCGATGCCTTCGCCTCTCGTCGCGGCGCCGTCTGGCCCTTCACCGCCAAGCTCCGCGGCCACACCCGCCGGCTCCTCCACCCACCCGCTCTCCTCTCGCCACTCTCCACCCTCCACGCTTCCTCCCTCTTCGTCCCCGAAGTCTTCTCCCCTGCCGTCGCCACCGCCCTCCCCGCGCTCTTCGCCGCCGCGCCCGGCCCGCGCGCCGCGCTTTTCCACGACGCCATCGCGCTGAAATTTCCCGAGCTCACCCCGGCAAAAACCGTCGCGCGTTTCCCCTCCTACCTCCGCGAACTCCTCGCCTTCGATGGCATCGCAGCCAACTCCGACGACTCCCGCGACACTCTTCTCTCCTACTGGCGCTGGCTCGGTATTCCCGCCGCCGCCCAGCCCGTCGTCACCACCATTTCCCTCGGCACCGAACTCCTGCCCTCGCTCGTTTCTCGACCCTCGACCCCCAGCTCTCCGCCGTCTTCCACCCCCACCCTCCTCAGCGTCGGCTCCCTCGAGGGCCGCAAAAACCATCTCGCCCTCCTCGAAGCCTGCGAAGAACTCTGGGCCTCCGGCGCGCACTTCGAACTCCGCCTCATCGGCCTCGCGCACCCGCAAACCGGCCGCGCCGCCCACACCCGCGTGCGTGCCCTCCAAGCCGCCGGCCGCCCGCTCCACTACGATGGCGCCGTCAACGACGCCGCGCTCTCCGCCGCGTATGCCGCCTGCACCTTCACCGTTTATCCCTCGTTGATCGAAGGCTTCGGCCTGCCCGTCCTCGAAAGCCTCGCCCACGGCAAACCCTGCGTCTGCTCCGCGCGCGGCGCCCTCGGCGAATCCGCCCGCGACGGCGGCTGCATCGCCCTCGACCCCGTCGATGCGCCCGGCCTGGCCACCGCCATCGCTCGACTGCTCTCTTCGCCCGCCGCCCTCGCCGCGCTTGCCACCGCCGCCCGCGCCCGCCGCTTCCGCACGTGGGCCGATTACGCGCGCGACCTCACCGCATGGCTGCCCACTCTCCCCCGCCGCGCTTAGGCTCCGCCTTTGCGTTTGCCAACCCCCGCTCAGAACGCATCGTTTCTCAAAACGCCATGGCGCTCTCCTTCTTTACCAAAAACAAAAAGGCCGTTCTCAACCGCTTCCGCGACGATTACGCGACGAAGATGCGGCTCAAATACGACCCCTTCTACCACGCCATGGAGTCTCAGAAGGGCACGACTGTCCGCCTTAACGGCCGCGACATGATCATGCTCTCGAGCAACGACTACCTCGGGCTCTCCTTCCACCCGAAAGTCATTGAGGCCGGCCGCGCCGCCCTCCTCAAGTGGGGCACCAGCACCACCGGGGCCCGCATCTCCAACGGTTCCCGCGCCTTCCACCTCGAACTCGAGGAAAAGCTCGCCACTTTCCTCGGCCGCGAAGCCTGCCACATCCACTCCGCCGGCTACCTCTCCTGTCTCTCCAGCGTCGCCGCCTTTGCCCAAAAAGGTGATGTCATCTTCGCCGACAAGAACATCCACTCCTGTCTCTGGGAAGGCATCCAGCTCTCCCGCGCCACCGTCGAACGCTTCTCGCACAACAGCCCCGACGACTTCCGCGATGTCGCCGCCGCCGCCGACAATGCCGCGCCAAAGCTCCTCGTCATCGAAGGTGTTTACTCGATGGAAGGCCACATCGCCCGCCTCCCCGAACTCACCGAAATCGCCGAGGAACACGGCTGCTTCACCGTCCTCGACGACGCCCACGGCTTCGGCGTCCTCGGCCGCCAAGGCCGCGGCACCGTCGATCACTTCGGCCTCAACGACAAGGTGGACGTCATCTGCGGCAGCCTTTCAAAATCCCTCGCGAGCACCGGCGGCTTCGTCGCCGCCTCCAAAGAAGCCATCGAGTATCTCCGCACGAACTCGAAGCAAACCGTCTTCAGTGCCGCGCTCAGCCCCAGTCAGGCCGCCTGCGCGCAAGCCTCCCTCGAGCTCATGCAAAACGAGCGCGAGCACCACGAACGTCTCTGGGCGAACACGAAAAAATATCGCGCCATCCTGAAGAATCTCGGCCTGGACACTTGGGGCAGCGAGACCCCCGCGACTCCCATCGTCCTCGGCTCGAAGGAACGCGTTTATCCCTTCTGGAAAGCGCTCCTCGAAAAAGGCGTCTTCACCGTCATGTCGATCGCCCCGGCGGTCCCCATTGGAAAAGACCTCATCCGCACCGCGATCTCCGCGATGCACACCGACGAGCAGCTCGAAAAAATCGCCGACGCGATGGCCTACGCCGTCAAGAAGCTGTAGGCCGCGAGTTCGCGCACGGGCGTCGGCTGAACACCGCGATGCCCCGCTTCAACCCGCCACCAACCGCCCGAGCCGCGCCAGCACGCGCTCCCGACCGAGCACGCGAAACATACCGGTAATACTCGGGCCGACATTTGTGCCGGAGACCGCGAGCCGCGCGACCGATTGATAGTCGCCAAAGCCCAGCCCCTTGCTCGCGGCGAGTGTCTTCAGCGCCTCCTCGATCCCAGCGTCGCTGGAGAGATCCGCCGTCTTGATCAGCTCGATCAACTCCGCCAGCCGCACCTTCGGCTCGCCCTTGCCCATGACTTTTTCGCGGACCTTCGCGTCGATGGAAAAATCCTCGGTGAAAAAATATCCCGTGTAGGCTGGCAGTTCCTCGAAGCCCTTGATCTTCGGCTGCGCGAGCAGCATGACCTCGCGGAAATAGTTTTCGTCCGCCAGCGCCGCCGCGCCGGTCGGCTGTTTCTGGAAAAACTCCTTCGCCCGCGCCACGAAACCCTCCGCCGGCAGCTCCAGCAGGTAGGTCATGTTCATGTGCGCGAGTTTCTTTGCGTCGAAACGCGCGTCGCTCTGGTTCACACCGGGTAAATCGAAGAGCCGTATAACGTCCACGATCGGCATTTTCTCGCGGTCGTCACCGGGATTCCAGCCGAGCAAACAGAGAAAATTCATCAGAGCTTCGGGCAGAAAACCACGCTTCTGGTATTCCTCGATCAATGCGCCCTGGTCGCGCTTCGACATTTTGCCCGGCCCATTTTCCTTCAGGATGAGCGGGATGTGCGCGAACGTCGGCATCGGCACGCCGAACGCCTTGAACAATTCCACGTGCTTGCTCGTGTTCGGCAGGTGATCCGCACCGCGGATCACGTGCGTGATCTGCATCGCGATGTCGTCGACGACGTTTACGAAATGAAACACGGGGTTCCCGTCTGAGCGCACGATCACGAAGTCCTCGTCCTCGACGCGTTCCACGCGGCCACGGATCTGATCGTCGATCACGGAGGCCGCGACTTTGACTTTCGTGACCGTCTTCTTGCGATGCTCGTCGAATACCTCGTGACGGTCGCCGAGCAATTTGAACCAGATCGCGCCGTCCTTCTCGTAGGTGCGGCCGGCCGCTTTCAGCTTTTCCAAATACTCCGCGTAAATGTGACCGCGCTCGCTCTGCCGATACGGGCCAAACGCACCGCCGATCTTCGGACCCTCATCCCAATTCATCCCCAGCCAGTTCAGCGAACCGTAGATGACGTTGAGAAATTCCTCACTGTTGCGCTCCTTGTCCGTGTCTTCGATTCGCAGGATAAACGTGCCGCCGGTGTGCCGCGCGTAGAGCCAGTTGAAGAGCGCCGTGCGCGCGCTGCCGATGTGGAAAAAGCCCGTGGGACTCGGGGCAAAACGAACTCGAACTTGGGACATGAGAAGAGAAAAAGAGGGTGGCTTGTGTGGCGGGAAAACGACCAGCTAGGAGCCCCGCATGTCCGCTGTCAAAGCCGCACCCCTCGACCCGCTCGCACTCGCCGCGCGCCTCGAAGCCGCCGCCCTCGCCGCCGGTTTTCGCGTCGAGCGCTACGGCGAGATGGGCGGCTGCCCGCTGCTTGCCCTCACCAAGCGCACGCCCGGCCCGCGTCCCCGCATCTACCTCTCCGCCGGGATTCACGGCGACGAACCCGCGCCGCCACTCGCGTTGCTGGAGATGATCGAGGCGGGCGTGTTCGACCATCGCGCCACGTGGTTCATCTGCCCGCTGCTCAACCCCGCCGGCTTCATCCACGCCACGCGGGAAAACGCCGCCGGCCTCGACCTCAACCGCGATTATCTCGACCTGCACTCGGCCGAAATTCGCGACCATGTCACGTGGCTTGGCCGCCAGCCGAATTTCGACCTCACATTTTGCCTCCACGAAGACTGGGAAGCCACCGGCTACTATCTCTACGAACTCAACCCCACCCGCCGCCCGAGTCTCGCCCACGCGATGATCGAGGCCGTCCGTCTGCTCTGCCCCATCGATCCCAGCGCCATCATCGACGGTCGCCCCGTCGCCGAGCCCGGCATCATCCGCCCCATCGACGACCCCCTGATGCGCGAGACTTGGCCCGAGGCGATTTACCTGCGCGCGCATCACGCGACGCTGAGCTACACCGTCGAGACTCCGTCCGGGTTTCCCCTCGCGCAACGCATCGCCACCCACCGCGCCGCCCTCGACGCCGCGCTCATGCTGGCAACCCGTGGCTGAGACAAAACTCCTTCATATCCGCCGCCAGCGGCGCGCGGAAAACCTCCGCGACTCCCACCACGCGCAGATCGATCTCCGCGCAGTGCAGCGCTTGCCGCGGCAGCAACAGTTTCTCCGCCAGCGCCGGCGTCCAGCCCGTGTCGATGAAGTCCAGATAACACCGCGCGTCGGGCCCGTAGATTTTGTCGCCCACGATAGAACGCCCCAGCCACTGCGCGTGCGCCCGGATCTGATGCTTGCGCCCCGTCTCCGTCACCACGCGTGTCAGCGTGAATCCGCCCGCCGTCGCCACCGGGGTGAAATGCGTCACCGCCGCCTGCCCGCCAGGCACCACGGCCGACTTGATGAACACCGGGCTCGCGGTGTCGTCGCCGAGCGGTTGATCCACCGTCACCGCTTCGCGGAGCTCGCCCGTGAGCACCGCGAAATAAACTTTCCCCGCCTTCCGCTCCATCATCGCCGTCTGCAAACGGCTCGCCATCTTCGCGTCCTTCGCGAGCACCACGATGCCGCTGGTCTCACGGTCGAGGCGAAACACGAGGTGCATCGTCGGCAGCCCCGTGTATTCCCGCGTCGCCCCAACGAGGCTCGACCACGGGCCGGCCTTCGACGGATGGCAGACCACATCGCCCGGTTTGTTCACGACCAGCAGACGCTCGTCCTCATGCACGATCCAGCTTTTCAACTCCTCCAGCTCGACCAGCCGCGTCGGCCCCTGCGCGACTCGCCTCGGCCACGCACACGCGCGGCGCGGATCAAAAAACTCCTGCGTCATCTCCCCTTCGCCGCTCACCGCGGTGCCTTCTGCCCGGAGTAGCGCGCCAACACTTTCGCGGCGACCCACGTGGCGAGTCGCTTCGGCGTCACCGAACCCGCGAACGCGCTCACCTTGTTCTTCCAGCCTGGCACCACCAAGCTCCGCTTCGCCGCCAACGCGCCCAGCATCGCGTCCACGACCTCCTCGCTTTTCATGCTGAGCGCGTCCGCCACGCTGCCCTTTTTCAGCCCGGCCCGGCGGAAAAAATCCGTCGCCGTCGGCCCCGGGCACCACACGAGCGAACGCACGCCCGAGCCGCGCAGCTCCTCGTTCAACGCCAAGCCCCAGTGCAGCACAAACGCCTTGGTCGCCCCATACGTCGCCATGAACGGGGTCGGTTGAAACGCCGCCGTCGAGGCCACCGTCACGATCACGCCACCCCGTCGCTTCAGCAGCGGCATCAACAAACCCGTCAGCTCCACGACCGCGCGCACGTTGACATCCACCATCTCCGTCAGGTGCGCGACCTCGGGCTCGGGAAAGTAACCATAAGCGCCGAAGCCGCTGTTGTTGAGGAGCAACACCCGGCCCGTCTGAGCCTCGCGCTGAAGAAATTCTTCCACCTCTCGCACCGTCGTCGCGATGGTTGCGCTTTGCGCCAAATCGCACGGGAAATGGCGCAGCTTAAGCTTCTCGTAAATTATGGCCGGCGCACGACGAGAGAGATTGCAAACCACCAGACTCGGGTTCAATTCTACGCACCGTTCAATGAACGATTTTCCAATACCGGAAGATCCGCCCGTCAGAATGACGGTCGTGAAATCTTGGAGCGCTTCGCTTAACGAGGGCACAGGAGGGACGATGTATCTATTTTCGACAGCCGACCATCCGGCCGACTGCGGTTAACCAAAACATACGCAGAAACATGAACAGACAAAACCACCACGAACTGATCGTTTCCGGCATTCATCTCGAGCTGACCCCATCGCTCAAAACCTTTGTGCAGGAAAAAATGGAGCGATTGTTTCGCCATGAGGAGAACATCATCCGCATCCGCGTGGAACTGGAGTCCGACCCGAAGGAAGCGGTCGCCACCCGGTTCAAGGCCAAGGGCCACATCGCCATCCACGGCCCCGACATGAATGCCGCCGTCGAAGCCGACGAATGCCATAAGGCCGTCGCCCTCCTCGTGGACAAGCTCGACCGCATGCTCGCCCGCCGCCACCAGCTCAAGCGCGCCAAACGCCATCAGGCGACCAGCGTGAATCTCGACACCGAGTTTCCGCAGGCCGTGTAATTCTGCCGTTTTTCGCTTTTCCGAAAAACAAAAGCCCGGAACGCAGTGCGTTCCGGGCTTTTCGTTTGAAAAACTGGTGCAGGCATAGGGAGTCGAACCCCAAACCTCCAGATTCGTAGTCTGGCGCTCTATCCAGTTGAGCTATGCCTGCGTAACAGAGGGCGGAAAGAAGCAAACAATCGCCGGGCAGTGCAAGCGAGAATTTCACTCTCAAGCTCCCCGCCGTTCGCCGCCCGCCTCGGCGTTTCAGCGGAGCCGTTCGACCGTTCACCGAACGCCCCTCGCCGCGTCCCTCGCACTCCGCCAACTCGGGAGGCGTGAAACATCACTTCATCTTCGCCACTCTCTCCATCGTGATTGCGGGTCCCGCTCTCTCGCAGCCCGCCAGCGTCGAGCATCTCGAGCGCGTCGTCGTGCTCGCCGGCCAGTTTCCCACCGGCGAACAACCCGGCGCGCTGCTCAACTCCCTCGAGGTCGTCAAGACCCCCGGCGCCGCCGCCGACATCAATCGTGCCCTTCAAACGCTCCCCGGCATCCAGCTTCCCGACGAGGGCAACGCCCTTTTCGTCCGCGGCGGCGACAGCTTCGAGACCATCACGCTCGTCAACGGCCTCCGCTATCCATCCGCCACGCGACTCAACGCGCCCGCCGGAAACTTCGCCGGCACGCTCAATCCCTTCGAGGCGCGCCGCATTAATTTCGCCTCGGGCGGTTTCGGCGCGCGCTTCGGCAACGCCCTCTCCGGTGTCGTCGATCTCGAAACCCTCGGTGCTCCGCCCGTCTCGTCGCTCACGCTGGGCGCCGGCCTCGGCGCGCTCTCGCTCGGTGCCAACGCCGCTCTCGGCGCACACGCCGGCGTCGGTCTCGTCGCCACGCGCACCAGCACCGCGCCGATCTTCCAGCTCAACGGTTCAGCGCGCCACTACGCCGAAGCGCCCAACGGCCACGACCTCGCCGTGAATGCCGCGTGGGATTACCGCCCCGGCGGCGAGCTACGGCTCTTTAGTGTCGAGCAACTCCAGCACCTCGCGCTCGACGTCAACCTGCCCACGCAGCGGGGCCTCTTCCGCAACCGCACGCTCAACCGCCTCACCACGCTCTCATGGAAAGACAGCTTCGGCGCGTGGTCTCCGCAGCTCAGCGTCGGCGGCGGCACGCTCGACCGCCGCGAGAGCATCGGCTCAGTCGACGTCGAGACGGCCACGCAGCACCGCCAGTTCGCCGGCCGCGTTTCATTCGACGCCAGCGAGCGCGTGCAACTCTCCGCCGGCCTCGATGGCGCGAGCGAGCACACCAAGA
>JANYBX010000441.1 GCA_025360615.1 Opitutia bacterium | reverse complement strand
TGGGCGCACGTGGGGCATCCATCCGGCGATGACCGAGCTCAGAAACCTCTTCAATAGCGGCCAGTTCGCCGTCCTCGCCAACGTCGGCACGCTCGCCTATCCGATGACGAAGGCGCAATACACCAGCGGTTCCGTCCCGCGCCCGTCGCAACTTTTCTCGCACAACGACCAGCAGGTCGAATGGCAGAGCAGCGTCGCCGACAAGGCCTTCACGACCGGCTGGGGCGGCCGTCTCGCCGACCTCACCGATGCGTTCAACCAGAACAACTCGATCTCGATGTCGGTCACGCTAAACGGGCAAAACGCGTTCCAAGTCGGCAAGAACGTCGCGCAATATTCCATCAGTTCCAACGGCTCCATTTCCGTCTCCGGATCCGCCGCCCCGACCGGCACCTCGTTCCAGAGCATTCGCACCAAGGCCCAAAACGACCTCCTCGCCGCGCAAAACAACAACCTCTTCGAAACCGCCTTCGCCGGACTCACCGCCAACGCCATCTCCGACAGCGCCCTCCTCGCCACCCTCCTCGCCAACAACACCCCGCTCCCCTTCACCACCGCATTCCCGACCAGCGGCCTTGGGCAACAGCTCAAGACCATCGCCCGCCTCATCGCCGCCGCCCCAGGCCTCGGCCTCAAGCGCCAGATCTTCTTCGCCCGCGTCGGCGGGTGGGATCTCCACGACCAGCAGGTCAACGTCAACTACCCCGCCAGCGGCGCCCACGCGAACCTCATCGCCGACGTCTCCCGCAGCATGGCCGCGTTCTACAACGCCACCGTCGAACTCGGCGCCGCCGATAAAGTCACCTCCTTCACCGCCTCCGATTTCGGCCGCACCTACAACACCAACGGCGATGGCTCCGATCACGGCTGGGGTTCCCACCACATGATCGTCGGCGGTGCCGTCAAAGGCGGCGACATCTACGGCCGGATGCCCAACCTCACCCGCAGCGGCCCCGACGATTCCGGCAACCGCGGTAATTGGATTCCCACTACCAGTGTCGATGAATACAGCGCCACCATGGCGAGCTGGTTCGGCGTCAGCGCCACCAACCTCCCGCTCATTCTCCCGAACATCGGCCGCTTCGCGAAAACCAACGTCGCCTTCCTCTGATCGAGTCGGGCCGGTCTCCGACCGGCCCTTTCCGAATTGAACGGGCGCCCACTTGCTGCGCCTGTTCCAGTGTTTAGCACCTTCGCCGCGCCATGTCCGTCCGCCGCCTTTCGTTATTCGCCCTGCTTGCCGTCGCCGCCTTGTTGCTCTGGCTCTTCTTGCCCCGCCCCGCGCCCACCCCAGCCACCCCCGCGCTTCCCGCCTCAATCCCTGCTATTCCAGCCATCGCGCCGAGCGCGAATCCCGCCGCCCGCGACCCACGCCCCACTCCCCTTCCACCCGAGGCGCTCAAGACGATCTCCCTCGCCGCCGACCTCAACGCCCCCGGCGGCAACATCACCGCCGATCTCCAGATGTTGAACAACGTAATGACTGATTGGCGGCTGGACTACCCTGAGACCGGCAACCCCGTCGGCGAAAATTCCCTGATCACCGCCACCCTCACGGGCGACAATCCGCGTCGCCTGACCTACATCGCCCGCCATCACCGCGCGATCAATCCCGACGGCGAACTCTGCGACCGCTGGGGCACGCCGTTTCGTTTTCACGCGCTCTCCGGTCGCCGCATGGAACTCCGCTCCGCCGGCCCGGATAAAAAATTCGGCACCGACGACGACGCGCTGCTGACTCCGCCATAGTTGTGGGAGCGCGGCCGCCCCCGGCCGCATCTGTTTCCTCTCGCGCCCGCGCCCATCGCGCCGCCGCGCGTGATTTCAATGCAACCTCCCTCCCCGGCGCGCGTCTCGACAACTGCGCCCCGATCGCCAGCTTCCAACCCACCATGCCCTCCACCCCCCTTCGCTCCTTCCCGCGTCCGTATTCACAATCGGAAATCGAAATTCAAAAATCGAAAATCCAACGCGCCTTCACCCTCATGGAAGTGCTCGTCGTCCTCGCCATCATCGGCCTCCTCGCCGGTCTCGCGATCAACAACATCGGTGTCATCTTCGGCGGCGCGAAGATCACCACGGCCCAACTCTTCGTGCAGCAAAGCTTGAAAACGTCGCTCACCACCTACCGCATCCACATGGGCGACTACCCCACCACCGCCGAGGGTATTCAGGCACTCCTGACCGCTCCCGCGAACAAAGCCGACCGCTGGCACGGTCCCTACATCGAGGGGCAAATGCCGCTCGATCCGTGGGTCGAGCCCTACCAATACCGCTACCCCGGCACGAAAAATAAAGGCAGCTACGACCTCTATTCCAAAGGCCCCGACAAGATCGACGGCAACGAGGACGACATCGGCAATTGGGAATCCACTCCCGCCGCAGTCGCGAAGTGACCCATGATCGGGTCGCCCCAGGTAAGGGCGGTTATCTTTAACCGCCCTCCCTCGACTCCGCCCGCCGCCTCCCCGGCGCGCACCCTCTGCGCCGCTTTTCGTCTGCGAAAATCGAACATCGAACATCGAACATCGAAAGTCTCCGCGGGCTTCACCCTGCTCGAAATTCTCCTCGTCCTCGCCCTGCTCTCGCTCCTCGCCAGCGTGCTCATCGGCGGTTCCGCCGCGCTTCTCTCGCAAAAAACCCCCTCACTCGACGAAGTCTTTTGGAAAGTCGCCCAGGAAGCCCGCCACACCGCTTTGCAAACCTCGCGCGACGTTCACCTCCGCTTCGATCCCAAGGAAAAAGCCTTCATCCTCGATGATGGCCTCGCCCCCCGAAGCTTTCCCGTTTCCTCATCGGGCCCCGGGGATGTCAGCGTGGATTTTCTCTCCACGCAAAAAACCGGCGGCACCATGTTGCTCGGTGGCACCATCGTCGAGACCCAGCCGCTCCCCACCGGCGTCACCTTTTACGACGATGGCACCTGCACGCCGTTCCGCGTGCAATTTCGCGCCGATGGCGGCGCGCACATCCTCGCGATCGACCCCTGGACCTGCGCCGCCATTCTCGAACCGGAGAAAAAATCGTGAGAAATTTTCAGTTCTCCATTCTCGCTCCACGTTCGGTCCCATCGCTGCGCCGCGCTCGCCCACTCCCGAAACCAGAAACCCGAAACCCGGCACCTGCGCGCTCCGCGCCCGCCTTCACGCTCGTCGAAGTTCTCGTCGCGCTGATGATCTTCGCACTCGCCTCGCTCGTCCTCGCCGGCGCCTACCTGAACATCCTCCACGCCTACCAGTCCGCCGAGCGCGCCAACGAGCGCACCGAGGATCTCGCCTTCGCCCGCGCGCAACTCCTCGCCGAACCCGACCGCGTGAAAGCCGAGACCGGCGCCGATTTCGACTCCCCCGACAAACGCCACATCAAGTGGAGCGCCACCATCGCCGCCGCCAGCGGCCTGCCTGATCTTTTCACCGTCACCTTCGTTTGCGAGATCGGCGATTCCGACGCCGGCGGCGATGCTTCCAAGATCACGCAGACGTTCACCGTCCTCCGCCCCACGTGGGCCGAAGGCGTCGAAAACGGCCAGCTCAAGCAAGCCGTTCAGGATCGCATCGCGCAGCTCCAAGGCAAAAAAACATGAAGACGCGTCCCGCCGGCTTCACCCTGATCGAAGTCCTCATCTCCCTCGCGATCGTCGGGATGATCCTCATCGCGCTCAACACCTTCATCTTTTCGATGGGCGAACTCTGGGGGAAAAACAGCGACGTTCGCCTCTTCGATCTCCATGTCCGTTCCGTCACCCGTTTCCTCGAGCGCGAACTCCGCGCCGCCACGCTCCCTCCCTCCGCCCGCAGCCACGCCAGCCCCGTCGCCGCGCAGGAGATCCGCCCCTCCGGCGGCATCAGCGACAACCTCCTCACCTTCGATCTCCCCGCCGGTTCGCGCCTCATCGTCTGGCCCGAGCGCGCGCTCCCCGAGGTCGTCTGCTCCCTCCAAGCCCGCGACCGCGAAGGCCTCGTCCTCCTCTGGCATTCGCGCTTGGAGAAGAACTTCGACACCGATCCGCCCCGTGAAATCGTCGTCACCCCGCTCGTCACTTCCCTCGCCTACGACTACTACGACGCCGACCTCAACCGCTGGAGCACCGAGACCACCCTCAAGAAAGACGCCACCGGCCAGCCCACGACTCCCCAGCGCCTCCGCCTCAAATTCGCCTACGGCAAGATGACCCGCGAAACCCTCGTCGCCCTCCTCACCACGCCCGAAGGCGTGCCGAATTTCTAATGAAATTTCGATTTTCAATTTTCATTTTACAATCAAAGGCGCCGCGTCCCGCCCGCGGGTGCGCTCTTCCTCAATCGAAAATCAAAAATCAAAAATCAAAAATCGCCGCGTCTCGCGGCTCCGTCCTCGTGATCATCATGGTCACGCTCGTCTTCACCGCCCTCGCGCTCACCGCCTTCATCGAGAAAGCCGGCAACGATCTCACCACCGAGGCGCGCGACTCCGATGCCCGCCGCCTCCGTCAGGAAGCCTACTCCGCGCTTCACACCACTCTCGCCGTTCTCGAACAATTCCGCACCGCCACCAACGGCCTCCACAGCCCCGCCGAAGGCTGGAACGACCCGCTCGGTTTCGCCGGCTACATCCCCGCCGAAGGCCGCACCATCGACGTCGTCCTCGAGGACGAAAGCGGCAAGCTCTCCCTCCCGCAGGCCAACGCCACCCAGCTCCAAAATCTCTTCGTCGCCTGGGCCATGACCACCGGCGATGCCGAGCGCCTCACCGATGCGCTCCTCGGCTGGATGAAAAAAAACCACACCTACTCCACCACGATTTCGCCCGACTACGAACGCGCCGCCCTGCCCTACGTCGCGCCGCAACGCTCCCTCCGCTCCTTCGAGGAACTCGCCGCCATCGAGTATGCCCGCACCGTTTTCTTCGATGAAACCGGCCGCCCCACCGAGCTCTACCGCAAGTTCACCGACGCCGTTTCCCTCTACAATTTTCGCCAGACGAATCTCAACGGCGCCCGCCCCGATGTCCTCACCGCCGTCGGCGAGTTCGATGATACCCAGCAACGCCGCCTCTCCGAACACCTCACCGGCACCGGTGCCTCCACGAACTCCGGTCCCGCGTGGTTCACCAACCCCGCCGACGCGCGCGGCATCCTCGGCACCGTCGGCCGCGCCAACGCCTTTGGCACCACGATCAGCGCCCTCCGCATCCGCCTCACCGTGCACGACGGCCGCTCCGAGTTTCGCCTCAACGTCGTCGTCTCTCCCCAAGGCGGCGGCGCCACGACCGTGCAAACCACTGCAACCGCCGCTCGCGCCGCTGCGTCAGACGCTCAAGCCAACACCGCTCCGACCACGACCACCTCACAGCCCACGACTGCTCCCACCGCCGCTGCGACCGCCGCCACCGCCGCAAAAAAACTCAACTTCCCCTTCACCCTGCTGGAAATCCGCGAAAACGAACCCCTGCCCCCGCCACCTCCGCCCGTCCCCACCATCTGAGGGCGCACCGCCCTCCCGTTCTCCAAAAAAATTTCCGTTCCCGCCTCCCTGATTTCCCTCTTCCCTCTTTTTTCTCCTCCCCCTTGATCTCCGCCCCCACTCGCGCATGAGCGCCTCTCCCCTGAATTTCCTCCGCGCCGGCCCACCCCCGCCGAAAGTCGTCCTCCTCCCGGACGCTCTCTTTTTCTCGCGCACCATCCCGATCCCCGCCGGCACACCGCCCGTCGAAGTCGCCGCCCAAGTCGAGCTCGCGCTCGAGTCCATCTCGCCCTTCCCCGTCGCGCAGCTCTACCACGGCTACTTTCACGCCCCCGGCTCCGCTCACGCCCTCGTCTTCGCCGCCTACCGCCGCCGCTTCACCGCCGAACAAACCGCCGCTTGGGCCGGTGCTGACTTGGTGCTGCCAACCTTCGCCGCCCTCCTCGGCGGTGAACTTCCACCCGCCACCACCCTTATCCTCACCACGGGGGAAAGTCTCACCGCGATCCATGCCCGCTCCGGCGGCTCCGTTGAAATCTTCACCGAACCCCTCGCCCCCGACGCCATCGACCCGTCCCCCGCCGCCTTGGCGCAGGCGGACGACGATCGCGCGCGCGCGCGCGACACCCTCATCCGTGCCGCCGGTGGCAGCACCCACATCATCGACCTCGCCGCCCCACCCGCGGCCGACCCCGCCGGCAGCGATGGTGAAATCGCCTTCCGCTCCGGCACCTTCGCCTCGCGCCTGCCCACCGCCACCGCCGCCGCCCTCGACGTGCGCGACAAGGAAGACCTCGCCGCCCTCCGCCGCGCCCGAGCCCGCGATGTGCTTTTCTGGCGTGTCGCCGTCGGCTGCGTCGCCGCCCTCGCCCTCCTCGCCCTCGGCGAATTCGCCCTCATCGGCGGCCGCGGCCTCTGGCAAAAATCCCGCCTCGCCCAGCTGAACGCGCAAAAACCCACCGTGGAGAAAATCATGGCCGCGCAAAAACGCGCCGTGAGCATCGAAGATCTTTCCACCAAACGCCTGCTCCCGCTCGAAATGGTTTCCCTCGTGGCCGCCAAAATCCCCAGCACGGTCCTGTTCCAGCGCGCCGTCGCCGACGTCGCCGACCGCGACCACATCGTGATCGAGGCCAAAGCCGAAAACAGCGGCGAGATCACCCTCTTCAAGACCGCGCTCGAATCCCTCCCGGAGTGCGCCCGCGTCGAGATCGGCCCACAGCAGACCGCCTCCGGCTCGCGCTCCACCACCTTCAGCGTGTCGATCACCTTCAAGCCCGGCACCGTCAAGCCCGCCCCCTCATCATGATCCGCACCCTGCGCGCCTTTTTCCTCTCCCGCCTCCTGCGCGAGAAACTGCTGCTCGTCGCCTTCGCCCTCCTCGGCGTGTTGATGTGGTTCTCCTCCTTCAGCCGCCGCACGGGCTCCTTCTGGAGCGCGCAGCGCGCCACCACCGCCGCCCTCGCCGAACAGAAACAGTGGCTCGCCAATCGCCAGAACATCGAGGAATCCGAGCGCAAAGCCGCCGCCAGTCTCGACTCCGCCCGCACCCTCGACGCCACGCAGCTTTTCGCCGAGGTGGACAAACTCGCCCGCGAAGCCGGCCTCAACCCCGCCCTCGGCGAGCAACGCGACGACGCCACCGGCAAGCACCTCCTCCAAGTCACCCTCGCGAAAGTGGAATGGGAGCCGTTGAAAAAGTTCTACCTCTCCCTGCAAGCCCGCTCGCCCTACATCAGTATCGAGCAATTCACCGTCCGCGTGCTTAACACCACCCACACCGCCACGCTCCGGGTCTCCTCCGTCGAAATCGCGAAATAGCGCACTCTCAGGTAGGGGCGCTTATCCCTAACCGCCCTCGTTGCGCCCAACCCAAGCCGCCCAGTTCTGAATCCGGGAACCCCCTTCGCCGACCATTCTGTTACCTATTTTTTGTAGTTCCCGCTCGGGCATTTTCAGAGTGTCCTCGGGCATGAAGTTTTCGGCTGCCCCCGCCTTTCTTCCACCCGCGGCCCGCGGCTCCGCGCTGCTCGCACTGCTCTTCATCACGCTGCCGCGCGCGCGCGCCGAAGGCACCCTCGCCTACAAATACGCGGACTACCGCGAATCCGGCGGCCGCATCGCCGTGGAGACCCAGACTGCGCTCATCGAGCAAACCCTCGGCTCTGATCTGCGCGTGAAACTCGAAGGCACCCTCGATGCCATCACCGGCGCCACGCCCTCCGGTCAGCCCGCCCCCGCCGGTAGTGACCAAGTCCCTCTCTCCAAACTCCACGACCGCCGCAAAGCCTGGGTCGCCGATTTCTCCCGCCAGTTCCCCCGCGTCAACCTCTCCCTCGGCGTCGCCAACTCCCGCGAGAGCGACTACGTTTCCACCGGCTGGTCGCTCAACACCGTCACCGATTTCAACCACAAGAACACCACGTTCCTCGCCGGCATCGCCGGCACCGACGACGACGTGAAAGTCTTCTTCCAAGCGCCCTACACCAAGAAACGAGGCCACGATTTCATCGTCGGTTTCACCCAACTCCTCGACGCCCGCACGTCGGTCACCTTCAACCTCACCTACGGCGAGGCGACCGGCTACATCAGCGATCCCTACAAAATCGTGCAGAAAAACGTGGAGCTGCTCCCGGGCCTGTTCCTCCTGCAAACCTTCGCGGAAAATCGCCCCGATCACCGCGAGAAATGGGTCGCGCTCGCCGGCCTCAACCACTCCTTCGCCGAACTCCACGGCGCGCTCGATGCCAGCTATCGCTTCTACCGCGACACCTTCGGTACCTCCGCCCACACCCTCGACCTCGCTTGGTTTCAGCGCCTCGGCGACAAATTCATCCTCCGCCCCGGCATCCGCCTCTACTCCCAAAGCGCCGCCGATTTTTATCATTACGACTTGGACAAGACGACCATCGTCCCCACGCGCACGCGCAATACTTCCGGCCCGTTTTATTCCTCCGATTTTCGCGTCTCCTCTCTGCGCAGCGAAAACTACGGCCTCAAAGCCATCTGGACGCCCACCGACTGGCTGCAACTCGACGCCGCCCTCGAACGCTACGACATGCACGGCCGCGATGGCGTTACTCCGAAAAGCGCCTACATCCGCGCCACCGTCCTCACCCTCGGCGCGAAAATTTCCTGGTAATCCGCCAAGCGCCACCCGCCCGCCGACCAATCGAAAATCATCAATCGAGAATCATAAATTCCGCCCAATGTCCCTCGTCGTCACCAGCCGCCGCGCCCCGCCGCCACCCGCCGCCACCACGGCGGTCGCGCCGCTGCGCCGGCTGACTTGGCCCGCGCTCGGCACGCAGTGCGAAGTCCAATACGCCGCCACCAGCGACGCCCAAGCCGCCGCCTTCGAGCAAGCCGCCGTCGCCTGGGTCACCGCCTTCGAAACCAAATACTCCCGCTTCCGGCCCGACAGCCTCGTCTCCCGCATCAACGCCGCCGCCGGCGTCGCCCCCGTCGCCATCGACCCTGAGATGGAGCAGCTCCTCGCCCTCTGCGACCGCCTCCACTTCATGACGCAAGGCGTGCTCGACCCCACGTCGCTCCCGCTCCTCCGCCTCTGGGATTACAAGGCCGCGACTCCGCGACTCCCCTCCGAAGCGGCCATCCAAGCCACCCGGCAGCTCGTCGGTTGGAAAAAAATCCAGCGCACGCCCGGCCACGTCTTTCTGCCCCAGCCCGGCATGGCGCTCGATTTCGGCGGCTTCGGCAAAGAGTGGGCCGTGGATATCGTCTCCGCCATCGCGCGCGAACACGGCATCGCCGCCGCGCTCGTCGATTTCGGCCACGATCTCCGCGCCGTCGGCCTCCCGCCCGGCCGCCCCGCGTGGCACGTCGGCCTCGAGGATCCGCAGAGCCCCGGCACCGCCAAGGGCAGCCTGGCCCTTACGCTCGGCCAAGGCGTCGCGTCATCGGGCGATTATCTCCGCCGCGTCGTGATCGATGGCGTGCGCTACGGCCACATCGTCGATCCCCGCACGGGCCGCCCCGTCGCCAACGGCTGCCTCCAAGTCACCGTCATCGCGCCCACCTGCCTTCAGGCCGGCGTTCTTTCCACCGCCGCGTTCGTGCTCGGCGCTTCCGCCGGCGTTGAACTAATCCAGGCCCAGCCGAACGCCGAGGGCCTCATCATCACCGAACATGCCCGCGCCCAAACCCGCGGCTTCTGGAATTATGCCGTCTCCTAAATTCATTTTTCTCCTCGGCGCGCTCGCCTTTGCGCTGCCCGCCGCCGCATCCGCCCAGATTAAAACCGGCGACGTTTTTCCCTCGCTCGCCGCCGCCCAACTCGTCGGCGCCGTGCCCGACCTCGCGGGCAAAATCGCCGTCGTCGATTTCTTCGCCTCGTGGTGCGCCCCCTGCAAAGCCTCGCTTCCCGTTTACGCCAAAGTCCACGCCGACTACGCCGTGAAGGGCGTCGTGATAGTCGCCGTCGGCATCGACGAGGCCGCCGCCCTGCACGACGCCTTCGTGAAGAAACTCGCGCTGCCGTTTCCCACGCCCAACGACCGCGCCCACAAACTCGTCAGCGTCGTCCAAGTCCCCACCATGCCGACCAGCTACGTCCTCGGTCGCGATGGCCGCGTCCGCTACATCCACGTCGGCTTCCACGGCGCCGATTCCGAAAAAGCCCTCCGTCAGCAACTCGACACCCTCCTCGCCGAGAAAAATTAAGCTCCTCCCTTCGTCCTCTTCCCCCTCCGTGTTCATCCGTGCCATCCGTGGTTAAAATGCCGTTTTCCACCCCATGAAATTTCCCCGCCTCGCTCTCGCCCTGCTCCTCGCCGCCACCGCCCTGCTCACCGGCTGCACTTCCGCGCAGCTCATCCGCGTGCAGCCGTGGGAACGCGCTACCCTCGCCGACTACACGATGCGCGCCGATCGCGACCCTTTGCACGTCGCGCTCGCCGAGCACATTTATTTTTCCCGCGAATCCGCCACCGGAGGGCGCGGCGTCGGCGGCAGCGGCTGCGGCTGCAACTAGCCTTACCCCCTGCGCGATTACCATCCCATGCGCATCCTCGTAATCGAAGACGAACCGCAGCTCGCCGGGCACGTCACCCGCGCGCTCACCCGGCGCGGCCACACCGTCACCGCCCGGCACGATGGCGCCGAGGGCCTGCAGGCCGCGCTCGCCGATCCACCCGATCTCATCGTTCTCGATCTCAATCTTCCCACGCTCGACGGCCTCGGCGTGCTCGCGAAACTCCGCCAGGCCGCCTCGCCCTCCCGCGTCCTCGTCCTCACCGCGCGCGGCGAAGTCGAGCATCGCGTGAAGGGCCTCAAGGCCGGCGCCGACGACTACCTCACAAAACCGTTTTCCATCGAGGAACTCGCCGCGCGCGTCGAGGCGCTCGGCCGGCGCACCGCCGCTCCCGCCGCGAGCGACCTCCTTAAGGTCGCCGATCTCCACATGGATGTGCAGCACCGCCGCGTCGCCCGCGCCGGAAAACCCATCGCGCTTTCCCCGCGCGAACTCGACGTCCTCCAAGTCCTCATGCAGGAGCCCGGCCGCGTCTTTTCCCGCACCGAACTCTGCGAACGCGTCTGGCAGCGCGACCACGAATACGACACCCGCACCGTCGAGATTTTCATCACCCGCCTGCGCAAAAAAATCGACGCCGGCTTCTCCACGCCACTGATCCAAACCCTCCGCTCGGTCGGCTACACCCTCCGCCCCCCCGCATGACCTCCCGCCCGCTCGCGCTTTTTCTCGCCGCCCTCGCGCTGCCCGCCCTCGCGTCCGCCGAGTCCGTGATCGAAGGCCGCGTGGCGCTCCCGAAAACCCACGCCGCGCCCGTGATGAACAAGCGCTACGAAATCGTGACCAAGGGCGGCGTGCTCGCCACGAATCCGCCGCTCGCCGTCGTCTATCTCGAAGGCGCGTTTTCTCCACCGGCCACGCCGCCCGTCGTGCAGATGGCGCAGAAAGATCTCACCTTTCTCCCGCTGCTCCTCCCCGTGCAGGTCGGCACGAAAGTGGAGTTCCCCAATTTCGACGACCAGTATCACAACATCTTTTCCTACTCCCCCGCGAAACGCTTCGACCTCGGCCGCTACCGGCCCGATGAGAAACCCGTGCCGTCCCAGATGTTTCCCACCGCCGGCCTCGTCACGCTCCGCTGCGATATTCACGAACACATGCGCGGCCTCATCCTCGTCCTGCCCACGCCGCACTTCGTCGTCACCGAACCCGACGGCCGCTTCCGGCTGGGCGGTCTGCCCGCCGGCCGCTACATCCTGAAAGCGTGGATCAACAGCCAGACCACGCTCGAGCGCCCGGTGGAATTGACGGCGGACTCGGTCTTGCACATGGATTTCCCGTGAACCCGCCGCCCGCGTCGCCGCCTCCTCGCGTCACGGGCTTCCGCGCGAAGCTGGTGGTGGCGATGATGCTCGTCGTCGGCGCGATCACCGCGCTCGCCCTCTATTTCGCCGAGCACAACCTCGCCGGCGCCGCCGAAGGCGACTTGCAGCGCGAGTTCCAAGCCGAACTCGCCGCGCTCCATCAGCTCCACGAAATCCGCCACGCCGCGCTGCTGCAGCGCTGCCAGGCGCTGGTGCGCAAGGCCCGCATTCACGCCGCCCTCGAGGATGGCGCGCTCGACCTGCTCTACCCGAGCGCCGAGGACGAGTTGCGCGATGTCATGGCCGATCCCGCCACGCTCCCGCCGGCTCAGGTCACGCTCGGGCTCCACGCGAAATTTTACCGCTTCCTCGATCGACACGGCGCCGTCATCCCGCCGCCCAACACCCACGCCGTCGGCGCGCTCGCGCCCGCCACGGAGCCGCGCCTCGCGCTGCCCGGTCTTTCGGAAACGCCCCAGCTCGGTTACCTCGCCGACACCGCCGACACCGGCGCGCCCGTCGTCACCGAAACCATCGCAATGCCCATCGTCTCCGGGGAAACCGGCGAAATGATCGCCGCGCTCGTGCTCGGCTTTCGCCCGGCGGCCCTTGGCGGCGTGCGCGCCGGCGGCATCCGGCGCGGCCTCTGGTTAAACGGCCGGGTTTACCTCTCCACCCTCGAACGCTCGGTCGAAGCCGCGCTCGGCGACGAGGTGGACCGCGCCCTCGCCGCCACCGGCCATGCCGCCGGCAGCCTGCGCGTGCAAGTCGGCGGCGCGCCCCACTTGCTCTTCTACAAACAACTCAACCCCGGCTCGCTTTTTCCCCCCGCGCTTGAGGTCTGCATTTATCCGCTCGCCGACCTGTTCGCCCGCCAGCGCGCGATGCGCTGGCAGGTCCTCGGCGCCGGCGCGCTGCTCCTCCTCGGCGGCTTCGCGGCGAGCCACGTGCTCGCCGGCCGCTTCTCCGCGCCCGTGGAAAAACTCGCCGTCACCTCCGCCGAAAATCTCGCCCAGCGCACCCGCGCCGAAGCCGCCCTCGAAACCACCAGCGCCGACCTGCAACGCGCCGCCCGCTTCTCCGCGGACGCCTCCCACCAGTTGAAAACTCCCGTCACCGTCATGCGCGCCGGGTTGGAGGAACTCCTCACGCACGAAAACCTGACGCCCCGCGAATGCGATGAAATCTCCGCCCTCATTCACCAGACCTATCGCCTCTCCGGCGTGATCGAGGATCTCCTTCTCCTCTCGCGACTCGATGCCGGCCGGCTGAAACTCGACCTCAAGCCCGTGAATCTCACTCAGCTCATCGAAGCCTCCGTGGACGATCTCAGCGCGCTGCCCGACGCCGCCAGTCTCGCCGTCGAGACGGATTTTCCGCCCGCCGTTCACATCGCCGGCGAGAAACGCTACACTGCCCTCATTCTCCAAAACCTCCTGGAGAACGCGCACAAATACAACCGCCCCGGCGGCCGCATCCGCCTCGCCGTGCGGCTGGAAAACAACGCCGTGGTCTTTTCGGTCGGCAACACCGGCCGCGCGATTCCGCCGGCCGCGCAAGCGCACATCTTCGAGCGCTTTCACCGCGGCGCGCTCGGCGAAAATGTCCCCGGCTACGGCCTCGGCCTCAACCTCGCCCGCGAAGTCGCCCGCCTGCACGGCGGCGACTTAGTGCTCACGCGCTCGGATGACACGTGGACCGAGTTCACCGCGCGCTTTCACGCCCTGCCCCCCGCCGCATGAACTCGCGCCGTGTCCGCCTCCTCGGCCTGCTCCTCGCGCTGCTCCCGGCGGCCCGCGGCGCGGAGGATTTTTTCGAGCGTCTGGACCAGGCCCTCACCGTCTCCGCCTTCGACGACCGCGCGCGCGCGCGCCTCAGCGGCACGCTCGACCTCGAAGGCTACGCGTTGTCCCAACCCTCGCCGGGCTTGCTCTACACGGCGGGTCACGCGCTCTTCAATCCGCGCCTGTCCACCTTTCTGGACGTGCAGCTCGGCGATCAATTTTATGCCTTCGCCCAAGCCCGCGCCGATCGCGGCTTCGACCCGAGCGATGAATCCTTCGAGCCCCGGCTCGACGAGTATGCCGTGCGCTTCACGCCTTCGCGCGACGGCCGGTTCAACGTACAGGTGGGGAAATTCGCGACCGTCGTGGGCCACTGGGTTTCGCGCCACGGCTCGTGGGACAATCCCTTCATCACCGCGCCTCTGCCCTATGAGCACCTCACCGGCATCTGGGACATCGCCCCACCGCGCTCCGCGCTCCAACTGCAAAACTGGGCGCACGTCCTGCCCACCTCGTCACCGGCGCTCGAATACGCCGAAAAACCGCGCCGCACGCCGGTCATCTGGGGACCGAGCTACGCCAGCGGCATCTCCGTGTTCGGCCACGCGGGAAAATTCGACTACGCCGCCGAGCTGAAAAACGCCGCCCTCTCCTCCCACCCCGAAGTCTGGACCGCGCGGCGCATCCCGTGGGCGGATCCCACCGTCAGCGCCCGCCTCGGCTATCGCCCCAACGCGATGTGGAACCTGGGCTTCTCCGCCAGCTCCGGCGCCTACCTCCGCCCCTCAGCCGATCCGCTGCTGCCGCCCGGCCAAAACCGCGGCGACTATCGCGAGACCGTGCTCGCCCAAGACGTCGCCTTCGCCTGGCACCACGTGCAGCTCTGGAGCGAGATTTACCACGCGCGCTTTGAAATCCCCCGGATCGGCCACGCCGACACGACGGCCTATTACGTGGAGGCGAAATATAAGTTCACCCCGCGATTTTTCGGCGCCATGCGTTGGAATCAGCAGCTCTTCGCGACGCTGCCCGACGGCAAAGGAGGCCGCGCGGCGTGGGGCCGAGAGGTGTGGCGTATCGACTTTGCCCCCACTTACCGCTTCACGCCGCAGACGCAGCTCAAGCTGCAATCCTCCCTCCTCCACGACCCATCCGGCCCGCAAGGCCACAGCCTCACCCACGCCGCGCAGTTCACGCTGCGCTTCTGATTGAGCGCGGTGTGCCCAAGCGTGTAACAGCCCCGTTACCGTCATCCGCTTTTTATCCCGGGGAATTGAGCTATCCATGTGGTCGTTCCTCCCATGAAAATTTTCCACGTGCTCTCCCGTCGCTGGCCCGCGATCAATCTCCCCCTTGTCGGCCTCCTCACCTTGCTGCAACGGACGCCGGTCATCCGCGTCGCCATCGTGGCCGAGGAATTTGTTTTAAGCTCACCCGTCGGCACCGTGCTCAAGTCCGCCGTCGCCGCCCTCGGTGCGCTCGGCGCCGTCCACACGCTCGCCGGTGCCACGCAGTTCGTCATCTCGCCCTCCGCCAACGTGAGCGGCACCGTCGGCAAGCCCCTCAGCGTCGCCTTCACGATCACCGGCTCGCCCAACTCCCCCTCCTTCTTCACCGTGAGCGAACTGCCGCCCGGCCTGACCACCTCGCCCGCTTCCAACGGCGGCACGGTGTTCTCCGGCTCGCCCGTTATCTCCGGCACGCCCACGAAAGCCGGCCGCTATTCCGTGAGCGTCACCGGCTCCGACGGCACCTTCTCGCTCGATGCCTCCATCACGTTCAACATCGCTGAGGGGGCCGCGGTCGCGCCCGCCTTCATCGCGAATCCGAATCCATCGAGCCAAACCGTGAACGCCGGCACAACCATCGTGTTCACCGTCGCCGCCACCGGCTCGCCCACGCCCACGCTGCAATGGCAGAAAAACGGCTCCGTCCTCCCCGGACAAACCAACGCCACGCTCACGCTCAACAACGCCCAGCCCGTCGATTCCGGCAGCTACGCCTGCGTGGCCACGAACAGCGCCGGCTCCGTCACCAGCGCCACCGCCGCGCTCACGGTCAACGCGATCACCGCCCCGCCCGTCTTCACGACGCCGCCCGTGTCGAAAACCGTCGCGAGCGGGAGCACCGCCGTCTTCACCGTCGTCATCAGCGGCGCGCCCGCGCCCACCCTGCAGTGGCGCAAGGATGGCGCGCCCATCGCCAATGCGACCAGCGCCACGCTCCTCCTCAGCGCCGCCACCTCCGCGAACGCCGGCAGCTACACCTGCGTCGCCACCAATTCCCTCGGCACCGCCACCAGCGCCGCCGCCACGCTCGCCGTTTCGGCCACCGCTGATTTCGGCCGCATCATCAACCTCTCTATTCTCACCGGGCTCTCCAGCAGCGAAGGCCTCTTCACCGTCGGCTTCGTCATCGGTGGAGCCGGCACCAGCGGCAGCAAGCCCCTCGTGATTCGCGCCGGCGGGCCCGCGCTCGCCACCCTCGGCGTCGGCGGCGTGCTCCCCGATCCGAAACTCGACTTGTTCTCGGGCACCACGGTCACAAACTCCAACGACAACTGGGGCGGCACCGCTGCGCTCACCGCCGCGTTCACCGCCGTCGGCGCCTTTCCCTTCAATCCGAATTCGAAGGACGCCGCCGTGAATCCCACGCTCGCCGCCGGCGGCTACACCGTGCAGGTAAAAGACGCCGCCACGGCCAGCGGCACCGTGATCGCCGAACTCTACGATGCCACGCCCGCCGGCAGCTTCACGGCCGCGACTCCGCGCCTCATCAACGTCTCCGTGCTCAAGCAAATCGACTCCGGCTCGATCCTCACCGTCGGCTTCGTCATCGGCGGCTCCACTGCAAAGACCCTGCTCGTGCGCGTCGTCGGCCCCACGCTCGCCGCGTTTGGCGTCGGCGGCACGATGGCCGATCCGAAACTCGACCTCTTCTCCGGCTCCACCGTGATCGCGTCGAACGACAACTGGGGCGGCGACGCGCAGCTCACCGCGGCGGGCAATTCCGTCGGAGCCTTCGCCTTCGCGAGTGCGACCAGCAAGGATGCGATGCTGCTCATCACGCTCGCGCCCGGCGCCTACACCGTGCAGGCCAGCGGCGTCTCCGGCGGCAGCGGCTCCGCGCTCGTCGAAGTTTACGACGTGCCGTGAGCGGCCCGAACCCGCTCCCGCTGTAGAACCCACCACCGGTCGGGCCGGCAACGCGCCCGGCCTTTCGGCGAATTTTAACACGACATTTTCTCCTGTCGTCTTGCGCGGGAACCGGGTGGATTTACGTTGTTCCACACCACGCGCCCCCGCGCACTTGTGATGAAAATCCCCCCCGTCCTGCTTCGCCGCCTCCACTGGATCAATTTGCCGACCGCCGCGCTGCTCGCGCTGCTGCAACGCACCCCCGTCCTCCGCATCCTCGCGACCGCCGGCGAAGGCGTGCTCCGCCCCCCCGTCGCCTCCATCCTGAAATCCGCCCTCGCCACCGCCGCCTCCCTCGGCGCGGTGCACACGCTCGCCGGCGCGACCACGCTCAGCGTCTCGCCCAACCAAACCCCGGGCACCGCCACCGCCGGCACCGCGAAAACCATTTTATTCACCGTCGTCGGTGCACAAGTGCCGCCCGCCTCGTGGACCGTCGGTGCGGCGAGTGGCAGCACTGTGCCTTCAGGGATGACCTACTCGGCCGTCGGCAGCACCGGCGCGGGCGTCACCAGCGGGCTCATCAACAATACCTCGACGATTCAGCTCGGCGGCACGCCCGCCACGCCGGGCAGCTTCACGCTCCGGCTTCAGGCTTGGGAAAAAGCCGGCGGCACCGGCGATACCATCACCTACACCTACACCATTAACGTCGCGGCCGCGTCGAACACCGCGCCCATTTTCACCACGCAGCCCGCCACCCAGACCGCGCCCGTCGGCGGTGCCGTCGTCTTCTTCGTCGTGGCCGCCGCTTCGCCGAACCCCACCTACCAGTGGTTGAAAAACAACACGGCCCTTGCGGGTCAGACCAGTTCGAGCCTCACCCTCTCCGGCCTCACCACCGGTGACGCCGCCAGCTACACCTGCGTCGCGACCAACTCCTTCGGCTCGGTCACCAGCAACGCCGCCACCCTCACCGTCACCGGTGGCGTCTCCCTCCCTGCGATCACCACGCAGCCGATGACTGTCGCC
This sequence comes from Opitutia bacterium, assembly GCA_025360615.1. GTDB lineage: Bacteria > Verrucomicrobiota > Verrucomicrobiia > Opitutales > Opitutaceae > Tous-C4FEB. Next base: position 651 of record JANYBX010000441.1, on the reverse strand, counting down.
GCTCCACTCGGCGGCAACGCCGCGTTCAACGTCACCGCCACCGGCGCCACGAGTTACCAGTGGCGCAAAAACGGCGCCGCGATTTCCGGGGCCACCGCCGCCACGCTGACCTTGGGCGTGCTCACCTCCTCCGACGCCGCCGGCTATGATGTACTCGTCACCAATTCCGCCGGCACCACCACCAGTGCCAGCGCGTCGCTCTTCGTGAGCACCGGGCTCACCAGCCGGCTCAGCAACGTCTCCGTGCGCACCACGCTCGCGGCCAGTCAAATTCTCACCGTCGGTCTCACGATGCAGGGCGGCGCCAAGCCCGTGCTCATCCGCGCCGCCGGTCCCGCGCTCGGCGCTCTCATTGGTCCCGGCACCATCACCATGGCGGATCCGAAGCTCGCCGTTTTCAACGGCTCCACGCAGGAAGCGGCCAACGACAACTGGGCCGGCAATTCCACCGTCTCCTCCGCGATCTCCGCCGTCGGCGCTTTCCCCTTTACCTCGGCGAGCAGCCTCGACGCCGCGCTCGTCTCCAGCGTCAACGGCGGCCGCACCGTGCAAGTCTCCGGCCCCGCCGCCGGCAACCTCATCGTCGAAGCCTACGATGCCGGCACCGGCAACAGCCCCCGCCTCACCAATCTCTCCGCGCTCAACCTCGTC
>JANYBX010000436.1 GCA_025360615.1 Opitutia bacterium | reverse complement strand
AACAGGATCAGCGACGCTGCCTTTAGCTGCGCGCACTCGCGCAGCAGTGCGGGCGTGAGTTTCGCACTCAGCGCTTCCAAACCCGCCGGGTCGTTGGGCAGCAGGATGAGAAATTGAAAATCGTCAGAGGCATACGGCAGGGTGATCGCGGAAAAGTCGCCGAATGATCGGTAGCCCAGTTTGGACTGCTGTTGCATCGTCGGGACGGGTTCCGACTTGGTGCCGTTGACGCGAAATGGACGATTTTCGGTGAGCGTTTTTTGAAACGGGCTGGACCATGGTGCCTTGAAGTAGAGCGCGTTCACGAGGACGAGCCGGGTGAGGTCCTTAATGCTGCCTTCGGGAAGCAAGTCGCGGATTCGTTGCCGCGTCTGCTCCTCGACCCAGTGATTGATCGTCAAGCGGGAGGGTTCTGCATTGGCGCGGAAATCGAGCTGCTCAAGCGGCGCGTTGTAGAAGTCCTTCGTCAGGGCGAGGAATGGCGCGCGAAATTCGCAGCCGAGCTGGCCAAAGAGCCGGTTGGCGACACGGAGTTCGAGTGGAGCGATCTTCCCGGCCTCTTGCTGGCGGCGGTCTGAGTCCGCTTTGGATTTTGCCACGGCGGCGTCGAAGGCGTTGCGCAGCGTGCGAAATGAGCGGTGCAGAATCGCATCGTCGCCGGGGTAGTGCAGTGCGCGCGCCATCTCGGTGCGCGTTTCTCCCTCGGCGCCGGCGTAAGTCATCGCGAGGGCGCTTTGGATCGAGTAGGGCGAGATGAGCAGGTTTTCGTGCGGGCGCTCAGCCGCGAGGGCACGGAACAGTTCGAGGCCGAGCTGATTCGTCGCGGTGGTCGCGGGGTCGAACTTGGCTTCGGGCGCAGCGGCAGCTCGGACGGCGGCAACGACGAGCGCGAGCAGCAGGGCGGGGTAGCGGGGCATGGGAAATTGTTTTCGCATTGCCGGGGTGGCTGCAAGCGTGGGGACTGCGTGAGAAATTTTCGCCTCCCCGCTTTTCCCCAACGTCGTCATGATCATTCGCCCGTATCGTTCCGCTGACGAGATCGCGGTGATCGCGCTGTGGCAGGCGTGCGGGTTGGTGCGGCCGCAGAACGATCCGCGCAAGGACATCGCGCGGAAGCTGCGGGTGAATCCCGAGTGGTTTCTCGTCGGCGAAATCGAAAACCGAGTCGTGGCGACGGTGATGGTCGGCTACGAGGGACACCGCGGCTGGATCAATTATCTCGCGGTTGAGCCGGCGCGTCAGCGCGGCGGGTGGGGGCGCGTGATGATGGCGGAGGCGGAGCGGATTTTGCGCGCGGCGGGTTGCCCGAAGATCAATCTTCAGGTGCGCACGAGTAACGCCGACGCGATCGCGTTTTATCGCCGGCTCGGTTTCGCGGCGGACGATGTGGTGAGTCTTGGAAGGCGACTGGAGTTCGATTGAGAAAGCTCGCGGCACCGGCCCATGTCGTTTCGCGCGGCTCCGTGAATCACTCGGCGACGCGGTCGCGCTGGAGGTAGATGCGCACGCCTTCGACGGTGGCGATGAGCAGGTAGCGTTCATCGATCAACGCGGCCAATCCTGGGTCGGATCGAAATCCAAACCGCGCGTTGTCGGAAAATCCGAATCCCCCGTCGGTCACGACGTCGATAAAAACGGTGGGGTGATTCCGCGTCATTTCGTCGAGGAAGCGTTGCTGGTAGTAAGATTTCAGCGGGGCGTCCTCGATTTGGCGCTGGGTGTGCGCCTCGCGGGTGCCCTGGGGGAGACCGGTCTCGACGTAGTATTCCGGTGCCCAGCCCCAGATGGTGAGCGTGTCGCCCGGACGAGTGACGGCGAGAATCGCGCGGCTCACGCGGGAGATGGGATGGCGCCAAAAGCTGAGCAATTGCCCGAGTTCCGTGGGCGCGATCTGTTGAGCGCGATTCGCGGCAGGCACGACGAGCATGAAAAGGGCAAAGACGGCGAGCGCGGCGCGACGCCGACCCGGGGCGTGGGCCGCTTGCTGCCAAAACGCGCCGAACGCGATCCCGGCCCAGAGGCCGAAAGGCACGACGAGAAACAACAGGTAGTGCGGGAAATCGTGCCGGGGCATGGCGACGACGAAGAGCGCCACGGCCACACAAACCAGGCTGGCGATCAGGGGGGCGCGAGTTGCCTTCGTCCGAAAAGTGAGCGCACCCGCGACAAGGCCCACCAAGAGAGCGGGGACGACGAAACAGGGGAAAACGCGGTTTCCCATCGCATGCTCGACGAGGAGCCGGAGCGCGTCTGTTAGTGGCAGGCCCATGTTCACATACTGGCGATTGTAGGTGATGTAGCTGTTAAAAAAATCCGTCCACTGACCGCTCGATAAAATCACGCCGACCGCGATGAGGGAAGGTGCGCAGGCCGACCCACCGAGCACCGCGCAGTCACTCAATCGCCGCCGCAGCGGCACGGCTGATCGGAGCAGGAGCGAGCCGATCGCCAGGACGCCCAGCGCCACGCCGAGGGGAGCCGCCTGTAGCTTGGCCCACGGCATCGAGCCTAAAACAACGCCCAGCCAAATCATCAGACTGCGGGAAGCCGCGCCGGCCACCCGGTGCAGGCGCGCGAGCAAGCCGGCGGCGATCGCAAACAGGGCGAGCGGCACGTGCTCGGTCGAGTAGTGCAGAAAATCCGCTTCCATCGCGAAGGCGAAAAAAGACAGCACGGGCAGGCACCCCACGCGGGCGGCGGTCTCGCCATACAAGGCGCGCAGGGCTTGCCGCAGGCCCACCAGCGCGGCCGTGATCAACAGGAGGCCGGTCAGCCGCGCGCAGAAAAAATCCTCCGGCACGCCTAGCAGGTGGAGGGGCAGCAAGGCGAAATAATCAAGCGGGCCAGCCGTGCCGCCATCGATGGACGACCAAAAAAGCGGATGCCGAGCGAGGGTGAGGGCACCGGCGATTTGCTGGCTTTCGTCGGCGCTGAGGTTGCCGGGATTCAGCAGCACGGGCCAGCGCCAGGCCAGCAAGGTGAGAAACACGAGCAACGCCCAAGCGACGCCGTGGCCCCGGCTCGGTTGCGGTTGCGCCGGGGGTGTGTCGCTGGATTCCCGCCATGCGCTCCGGAGGGGCCACGCGTAATTCAAGGCGAGCGCCGACCACGCGAGCAGCCAATACGCCCAGACATGGACGTCGAACCAGCCAAGGACCCCCTGAATCATCGCGCGCACCGTGGGCGAAGCCCGCGATGTTCCAAGAGCAATAGTGTGCGCAGCGGGGAAATTTACCGGCGCAATTTTTCCGTTTGCCCACGCTCGCGCGCGCCGCTCACTCTGACTCTTTCATGTATCTCAAGGCGCTAAAACTGCACGGTTTCAAGTCCTTCGCCGATCCCACCACGCTGCGTTTCGAGCCGGGTGTCACCGCGGTCGTCGGGCCCAACGGCTGCGGCAAGTCCAACATCGCCGACGCCATCCGCTGGGTGCTTGGCGAGCAGAGCGCGAAGGCCCTGCGCGGTGGCAAGATGCAGGACGTGATTTTCGAGGGCGCCGACACGCGGAAGGCCGCTCAACTTTGCGAAGTCTCGCTGCTGCTCACGGAGTGCGAGGCGCAGCTGGGCAGTGAGTTTCACGAAATCGAAATCACGCGCCGCGTGCATCGCGACGGGCAGAGCGAGTATGAGTTCAACGGCCAGACGTGCCGGCTGAAGGACATCCAGAAACTTTTCATGGACACCGGCGTCGGCCGGACGAGCTACTCGATCATGGCGCAGGGTCAGATCGATCAGATCCTGTCGTCGAAACCCGAGGAGCGGCGCGCGGTTTTCGAGGAGGCCGCCGGTATCACGAAATACAAGAGCCAGCGGCGCGAGGCGCTCAGCAAGCTCGCGCTCACCGACCAAAATCTCGCGCGCGTGGCCGATGTGGTGGGCGAAGTTTCCCGGCAGATCGGCAGTCTCCGTCGTCAGGCGGCGAAGGCGATGCGCTACAAACGCGTCAACCACCGGTTGCGTCACCTGAGCCTCGCTTGGAGCGGGTTTCACCACGCGCAGCTCACGGCGACACTCGGCGAACTCGAAGTGAAAGTCGCCGCGCTCCGCGCCGACGCCGATGCGCGCCGCGAGAGCCGCGAGACGCAGGAGGCCGCGCTCGACGAAAAGAAAACCCACCGCAGCCGGCTCAACCAGCGTGTGCAAGACGCACAGCAGGCCGTCTATGACGTGCGCTCGCAAAAGGAAGCTGCGGAAAACGCCGCGAATCTCTCCACGATCCGCCGCAGCGGCATCGAGGACCGGCTCGGCTCGTCGCGCGACAATCTCGGCGAACTCGAGATGCAGCTTCGCGAAGTCACGGCGCAGGGCGACACCGCCGCGCAGGACAAACAGATGCAGCTCGGGCTGCTCGGCAGCAGCGACGACGTGTTTCAACAACGCAACCGCGAGCAGGCGATCGTCGAGGGCGAGCTGAGCAAACTGGAGCAGGAATTGCAGCAGGCGAAGTTTCAGCTGCTGCAATTCGAAAGCACCGTCGCGCGGCTGCGCACGGATTGCTCGGGCTACGAAGTGGATCAGAAGACCAGCGCGCACCGCCACGACGCGCTCGCGCAAGAGCTTGAAGGCGTGCGCCAGCAACAGGCCGCGGCCGCGCAAGTCGCCGCCGAACTGGAAGCGCGCACTGAGGAATCGCTCGCGGAAAAATCGCGCGCGAACAACGAATCCGTCATCGCCCAGCAGGCGATCACCGACCTGACGCGCGAATTTCGCGAGGCGCAGCGCAAGCTCTCCGAGATCGACCGGGCGCTGGCGCAGCGGGCGGCGCGGTTGAAACTGTTGCAGCAGCTCCAGGAACGTTGGGAAGGTTTCGGCGAAGGCGCGAAGGCGGTGTTGCAAGGCCGGCTCGACGCGGCGCTCGCGGGCGCGAAGGCCTCGCCGATTTCAGCGGGCCTCGAAGTAAAGCCGGAGTTTGGCAAAGCCGTGGAGGCGATCCTCGGCGCGGCGGCTGAAGCGATCAGCGTGAGCGATCTCGCCACGGCGCAGCGCATTCTCGCGCAACTGGAGAACGAACAGATCGGCTCGGCGATTTTGCGGATCACGGAATGCGGCGTGCGGCAGGAGGCGGCGTATGAGTTGCCCGCCGGCCTCGTGCCGGCGTCGATCGCGGTCAGCTCCAGCGAGACGAGCCACCCGGCGCTGGCGCTCTTCGGGAGCTGCTACATCGCGGACGACCTTGGAAAATTTTTGGAGTTTTGGCAGGCGAATCCGGGTTTCGCGTTTCTGGCGGTGGCCACGCGGAAGGGCGATTTGGTTGACCGGCGCGGGCTGGTTTACGGCGGGCACCACAGCGCAAAAAAATCCTCGAACAGCATCGTGCAGCGTGAAATCGACCTGCGCGAAACCGCGAAAGCGCTCGCCGACGAGCAGAAACTCCACGACGACCAGCGGCTCGCCATCGAGTCGATCAACACGCGCCTCGCCGAGGCCGAGCAGAAGATTGAGCAGTGTCGCGCCGATGTGCTCGCCGCCACGCAGACGCTCGCCGCGGTGCAGGCCGAGGAGCGCAACGCCCAGCGCAACGTCGAGGACGTCGGCAACCGTCTCCGCCGCATGGAAGGCGAACTCGTTTCCGTCGAGCACACGCGCAACGAAGCGCACGCCCGCTGGGAAAAAGCCCAGGTCGGCCTCGCCACCGCCGAAGCCTCCGGAACCGGACAACGCGAAAAGATCGCGCAGATCGAGCGCCGCATCGTCGAGTTGCGCACCGAGCGCGACGTGAAGCGCGACTCGCTCGCGCAGGCGCGCCTCGAACTCGCCGAGCGCCGCCAGAAAGTCGAAGTGCTCGACCGCGGCCTCGGTGAAATGGCGCGACGCAGTCAGCAACTCAGCGAGCTGCTCGTGCAGCGCCAGCAGGAAATCGAGACGTGGACGGAACAGGTCGGCGAACTCGCCACCGAGGCCGACACGCAGCGCAGCCGCTCGACGCAACTGGCCGAGACGCTCGTCGTCGCGCAGGAACAGGTGGAAAAAATTCGCCGCGAACTCCTGGAAGTGGAGCGCGAGATCAACGGCCTCGAAGCCGCGCAGCACACGATCCGCTCCGAGGCGGAGAAGGCGACGAGCCAGCTCGCCACGCACGAGATCAAGCTGGCGGGCGACCGCCAGCGCGCGCAGTTCATCGCCGAGGAAGTGACGCGGGAATTTCAGGCGGACATCGCGGCGCTTGACTGGAAACATTTCCTGTGGCGTTCCGACGACGAGCCGGAGGGTTTGAAGCCGCTCGACCTCGACGAGGAGGAAGACGCCGAGACGCCCACGCCCGAGGCCGAAAAATCGAAGCGCCGGAAAAACAAGGGCCCAAAGCCCGAGCCGACCGCCGAGGATCTCGCCGCGCTCGACACCACGAATTGGGACGAGGCCAAGTCGGAGATCGACGCGCTGCGCGCCCGGCTCAACGGCATGGGCGCCGTCAACCTCGTGGCCATCGAGGAATACGCGGAGCTGAAGCAGCGCCACGACTTCTTGCGCGCGCAGATCGACGACCTGACAAACGCGAAGGCCGAGCTCGTGAAGGCCATCGATGAGATCAACCAGACGTCGCAGCAGCAGTTCGCGGTGACGTTTGAACAGATCAAAAAGAACTTCGAGTATACCTTCCAGACGCTCTTCGGCGGCGGACGCGCGGCGCTGGAGTTGATTCTCACAGACGATATTTTGGAGAGCGGGATCGAGATCGTCGCGCAACCCCCGGGCACGAAGCTCAAGAGCATCACGCTGCTCTCGGGCGGACAGAAAACGCTCACGGCGGTCGCGCTGCTCTTCGCGCTCTACATGGTGAAGCCGTCGCCGTTCTGCTTGCTGGATGAGTTGGACGCGCCGCTGGACGAGTCGAACATCGGCCGCTTCACGGAGCTGTTGAAGAAATTCGTGGGCGAGTCGCAGTTCATCATCATCACGCACAACAAGCGCACGGTCTCGGCCGCGAGCGCGATCTACGGCGTGACGATGGAAGAGCGCGGCGTGTCGCGCACGGTCTCGATGAAGTTCAACGCCGACCGTGGCGAGCCCGAGGCCCACCAGCAAAACATCGCCGAGGCGGTGACGGGCGCGCGCACGGCGACGGCGGCTCCAGTCTGATCGCCGGGCATAATTTCCCATGTCCAAATGGCTCCTCGTTGACGGTTTCAATCTCGCCTACCGGTGCTTCTTCGCGATCCCGGAGTTGACGCGCGCGGATGGGTTTCCGACGAACGCGTTGCACGGTTGGGTGAAGTCGCTGTGGAAACTGGCCGACCAGGAAAAGCCCGAGGCGACGTTGGTGTTTTTCGACCTCGGCGGCTCGCAGGATCGGCTGGCGCTGCATCCCGAATACAAGGCGCAGCGCGAAGAAATGCCCGAGGCACTCGCGAAACAACTGCCCTACGTGAAGACGCTCGCTCGTGCGCTCGGCTGCGTGGGCATCGAGCAGGACGGCGTGGAGAGCGACGATCTCCTCGCGGCCGAGGCGGTAGCGCTGGCTCGGGCCGGGCACGAAGTGTTGATCGTGAGTTCGGACAAGGATTTCGCGCAGCTCGTGAGCGACCGAATTAAAATCCTGCTGCCTCCGCCGTCGGCGAACCCGAAACTCGGCTGGCGATTTTTGGATGCGGCGGGCGTGGTGGAGAAATTTGGCGTGCCGCCGGCGTTGATCGCCGAGTATCTGGCGCTCGTGGGAGACACGTCGGATAACATTCCGGGCATCGCTGGCGTGGGCCCGAAAACGGCGGCGAAGTGGCTGGCGGAGTGGGGTGGCCTCGAAGGCGTGATCGCGCACGCGGGCGAGTTGAATCCAGAACGTTTTCGACCGCTCGTCGCTGCGGAGGCGGAGAAGCTGCGACGCAATCTGAAGCTGACGACGCTGAACTTGAATTTGCCGAGCCTCGTTGTCGGCAAGCCCGAGGCGAAGCCGGAGGAGTTGTTTCGTTTGCTCGAAGAACTGGAGATGCGCTCGGCGCTGACGGAGGCGCGCCGGCGCTACTTGGAGCCGGAGCTGTTCTGACGGCTGGCGGTGAATCGGATTAAGCGCAAAGACGCGAAGGGCTGCAAAGATTCGCGAAGGAGGAGAGGAATCGTAGTGCGACCGACACGACGGTGATGAAAGCCGGGCTAGAGAAGGGAAAGGCTGCGGATGAAGCAACGCGGCCTCGCCATCTGCTCAGTTTCACTTTGCCCGCCTTCGCGAATCTTCGCGCGCCTTGGCGTCTTCGCGCTTAGTCCGAACTCAGCTTACACCCCGACGTTCGAAACACCCTTGGGGTCGAAGATGTAACCGATGCCGTGGACAGTGCGGAAGCTGTCGAGCTTGAGGCTGTGTTCGCCGAAGAGCTCGCGGATTTTCACGATATACTGGTCGAGTGAGCGGCTCTTCACGTCGGCATGGATGCCCCACACGGAATGGATGAGTGCCTGGCGCGTGATGACTTCGCCCTGATGGGCGTGGAGGTAGGCGAGGATGCCGAGTTCCTTGCGGCCGAGGTTGATCGTGACCTTGTCGTGCGTGAAAGTGATTTCGAGGCGGGGCGGATTGACGTGCGCGCCGCAGAAGTCGAAGGGGTCGTCGCTGATCTTGACGTTCTTGGTGAGATTCTGGTCGGAGGCGGACTCGGCGCGGCGGAGCACGGCGTTGATGCGGGCGATGAGCTCGGCGTAGCTGAAGGGCTTCGTGATGTAGTCGTCGCCGCCCATGTCGAGGGCGCGGAGTTTGCTAGCCTCCTCGTCGTTGCCGGTGAGGAAAATCGCGGGAACGGTGACGCCGGATTTTTTCAGCTCATCGAGGAGCGCGAAGCCGGATTGGTCGGGGAGGTTGATGTCGAGCAACATCAGGTTGGCGAAATTGCGCTTGAGAAATTTCACGGCGTGCTCGGCGCGACTGCAGATTTGCGCGTGCATGCCGGCGTTTTCGAGGTGAGTGGCGACAAGGCCGGCGAGAGCGGGCTCGTCCTCGACGATGACGATGAGCGGTTTCGGTGCGGAACGAGGGGAAGACGTTGTAGGCATATCCGACGGGCAGAAAGTGGGCGGCCGTTAAAGAGATGTCAACATAAGCACCCGAACGAGCCGAGGGGGAGATTGCGCACGACGGTGGGCGCGGGAAATTTGCTTGAAGGCCCACGGGGCGGAGTGTCCCTTGGCCGCGTGTCTGCAAATCCGCTCCTGATGCTGGGGCTGCCGAAGGGCAGTCTCGAAGAATCCACGAAAAACCTGTTCGCCAAGGCAGGTTGGAAAATCACCACGAGTTCGCGCTCCTACAAGCCGTCGATCGACGACCCGGAGCTCGATGGGCGCTTCGTGCGTGCCCAGGAAGTGAGCCGCTATGTGGAGCACGGTTTTTTCGACTGCGGGCTGACGGGCTTCGACTGGATTCAGGAAAACGGCTCGGATGTGGTCGAGGTGATGGACCTGATCTATAGCCGAGCCTCGGTGCTGAAGAGCCGTTGGGTCCTGTGCGTGCCCGAGTCTTCATCGGTTAAGTCGATCGCAGATCTCGCCGGCAAACGTGTCGCGACGGAGCTGTTGAACACGACAAAACGTTTCTTCGAGGCGAAGGGCGTGAAGGCCGAGATCGAGTTTTCCTGGGGCGCGACCGAGGTAAAAGTCCCCGATCTCGTCGATGCCATCGTGGACATCACTGAGACGGGCAGTTCGCTCCGGGCGAACAAGCTTCGCATCGTGGACACGCTGCTGGAAACGAACACGAAGTTCATCGCGAACAAGGCGAGCTGGGCGAATCCGGCGAAGCGCAAAAAAATCGAGACCATCGCGCTGTTGCTCCGCGGCGCACTCGAAGCCGAGAGCAAGGTGGGGCTGAAGTTGAACGCGCCGAAGAGCTCGCTGGAGGCGATCATCAAGGCCGTGCCTTCGCTGCGGAATCCCACGATTTCGCCGTTGAGCAATCAGGACTGGGTCGCACTCGAGACGATCATCGACGAGAGCGTGGTGCGCGAAATCATCCCGCAGCTCAAGTCGCTCGGCGCCGAGGGCATCGTGGAATATCCTCTCAACAAAGTTGTCTATTAAACCGCGCTGAATGCGTTTTTGTTTCCATGAGCAAACTCACTCTCGGCCTTCTCCAGCACGCCTGCGGTGCCGACCCCAAGGCGAATCTCAAAAAGACGCTGGCGCTCGCCGAACAGGCCGCGAAGCGCGGCGCAAAAATCATCTGCACGCATGAGCTGTTTCGCTCGCAGTATTTCTGCCAGAGCGAGGATCATGCTAACTTCGATCTGGCGGAGCCGATCCCGGGGCCGAGCACGGCGGCGTTTCAGAAGATCGCGAAGAAATATAAGGCCGTGATCATCGCCTCGCTCTTCGAGCGGCGAGCCTCGGGCCTATATCACAACACGGCGGTCATCATCGACGCCGATGGCAAGCTCCTCGGCATCTACCGGAAGATGCACATCCCGGACGACCCGTTGTTCTACGAGAAATTTTATTTCACGCCCGGCGAC
>JANYBX010000431.1 GCA_025360615.1 Opitutia bacterium | reverse complement strand
TCTCGAAACCTCCGTGCCATTTTTCCTGAAGGCGGCGCACGTCGAAATCTCCTCCGACGGCGTCGAGTGGCAGTCGCTCGGTGCGGCCACGCCGGTGTTTCGCCAATTCGGCGCGGAGCAACTGCGCCTCTCGCTCAACCGAAGCCGCGCCGCGTTCCTGCGCGTGACGCTCGACGATTTTCGCTCGCGCCCAGTCGCCTTCACCGGCGCCAAACTCCGGCCCGCGCCCACGCGCGCCGCTCCGCCCCCGCTCGCCCCGCTCGGAGCGCGCATCACGCGCCGCGACGAATTCGCCGGCGAGACTGTGCTCACCGTCACCCTCGATGGCCGTCACGTGTTGCTGGCCGGGCTCACCTTCGACGCAAAAGACCCGCTCTTCATGCGCCGCGTGACGGTCGCCGTCCGCGACGTGCGCGACACCGTTTCCAGCGAACGCACCATCGGCTCCGGCACGATCTATCGCGTGGCCCTCGATGGCGCGCCGGCCCGAGCGCAACTCGAGTTGCCGCTGGAATTCATGCCGCTCACCCGCGAGTTGCTCGTCCACATTCACAACGGCGACTCGCCCCCGCTCACGCTCGACGGCGTGCAGGCGCAGCAGCACCCGGTGAACCTGCTCTTCCTCGCGCCCGCCGCCGGCGCTTACACGCTGCTCTCGGGCAACCCGCAGGCCGCCGCGCCGCGCTACGATCTCGCCGCGTTCGCCGGAGAAATGCGCGGGGCCGGAGCCGCCACCGTCGCGTGCGGCGAGTTGGAAAACGTGCCGGATTATCATCCGCGCGAATCCCTCGCCACCCCGCCGCTGCCCGACGTGCCCCTCACCGGCGCGCCGCTCGACACCAAGGACTGGCTCGCGCACCGCCCGATCCAAATCGCCCGCGCCGGCGTGCAGGAACTCGAGCTCGACCTCGCCGCCCTCGCGCAATCGCGCCCTGATTTCGCCGACCTCCGTCTCCTCCGCGATGGCAACCAGATCCCCTACGTGCTCGAACAGCCTGCCCTCGCGCGCTCGCTCGCGTTGACGCCCGTCGCCGCGCCCGACGCGAAACGCTCGAGCGTCAGTGTGTGGCGGCTCCCACTCCCCCAACCGAATCTCCCGCTGCGCCGCCTCGTGCTCACCTCCACGACTCCGCTTTTCCAACGCCAGTTTCGCCTCTACGAAAAACTCACCGATCAAAACGGCACTGCCATCGAGGTCACGCTCGCCACCGGCGCATGGAGCCGCACCCCCGAACCCGGCGTGCCCGAGACGCGCATCTTCGATCTCTCCGACCGCCCCCGCACCGCCACGCTCTACCTCGAAACCGACAACGGCGACAATCCCGCCATCGCACTGAGCGCCGTGCAGGCGACCTATCCCGTGGTGCGGCTGGTCTTCAAGACCGCCGACACCGAAGGCTTCACCCTGGCCTACGCCAACCCCGCCGCCAGCGCACCGCGCTACGACCTGAGCCTCGTCGCCGCGAAACTCCTCACCTCCGCCCGCCACGTCGCACAGCTCACCGCGGGTCAACCCGCCGCCGCCGCGAAATCATCCGCGGGAACGGGAATCAATGGCGGCCTTATTTTCTGGAGCGCGCTCGCGCTCGTCGTCGTCGTGCTACTGGTCGTCGTGGCGAAACTCCTGCCAAAACCGCCGGCGGCGTGATGGATCGGTAGGGCGGGTTATCCTTAACCCGCCGGTTGCGCCCGGCATTCCAATACACCGAGTCCAACCGGCGCGTTAAGGATAACGCCCCCTACCCTCGGAAACCGCTCGCCGGCCTGCTCACCGCCGCAACGCCTCGACCACCACCTCATGCGTCGCGGACGCGTTGCCGAGCGTCACCACGTGACCGCTGACCGTCTGAAACCGCAGCTTGCCGCCGGCCGAGACGCGCGCCTCGACGTTTACGCCGCGACGCAGCAAGGCGTCCTCGGCGCGATACTCGATCCGAAATCCGACCGGCCAATTTTTCGCCTCGGTGATCGTCTGCTCGCCGAGCACGTTGGGCGGACCGCCCGCCGTCCCGCTGTCGAGCACCCGCACCAGCACGCTCGCGTGGTCCGGCAGCGCCAGCAGCGACGGGCAAATCACGGTGCCGGTGAGCGCGCGTTCATCCGACGCGCCACCCGCCGTCGTATCGTAGTTCAGGCCGGCGCAACCGGCACCCAGCGCGCACACCAGCGCGGCGAACATCCAGGGCGAAAATATTTTTTTCATGGGACGGGGGAATTCGGGGCCGCCGCGCGCCGGAGAAAATCGGCGCGGGCATTCAGATCGGACAACAACTCTGTGTGCTCGCGCGCCTCGCTGCCGTCAACATGCACGAGGCCGCGGCCAAACGGCGGCCGGTCGCCCGGCCCGTCGGCCCAGCACTCCCACGCGTAGCCGATCAGCGCGGGATGCGCGAAGGTCCGCGCGAGCGTCGCGCGCCCGCGTTGGAGCATCCGCTCCACGCTCGTCCAGCCATCGGTCTCGCCGGGCGGCAGCGACGTGAAACTTTCCTTCACCCACGAAAATACCCCCGCCAGCACCGGCCCTCCCACCTCATCGCACGCCGCCAACTCCCCTTGACTCAGTGACAGCACATCGACCGGCGGCGCCACGCACTCGGCGAGAATCGCCGGCCCGGGCGATACCTCAAAGCGACATCCAAGGATGAGATGATGCGGATCGTGCCGCCGGATCGCCGCCGCGCCCGCCGCAAAATAGCGCCGCGCAAATTCCCGCGAGAAACGCTCGTGATCGCGCCGGTAGCCCGCGCCCGTCAACGGCGTGTCGGCGAGCGTGAGCTGGCGCAGCGCCTCCTTGTTCGGCAGCGCCACTTCCCACGCGCGCACCAACGCCGCCCAGTCCCCGCCGTGCGCCGCGAGCGTGAATTCCCACGCCGTGTGATACGCGGGGAAACTCAGCTCCAAGCTCAGGCAAATTTGCAACAGCGACGGCCGCCCCGCCCGCGTCCCGTCGTTTCCCCCGTCGTCGGCGGGAAACTGCGCCCAGTTCAGTGCATCGTCCGTGAAATAGCCGATCAACGCCGCGCGGTCGCGGAGCAGCGCACACCGTTCGGCGGCTTGCCGGCCGCAAGCCTCGATCCACGCCGGATCGAAGACATCCGGCACCAGCGCGCCCCCGAGCCGGATCGTCGTCTGCGGCGCGACCTTCGCGAATTCCAAAATCTCCGTGCTCGCGAGCCCGCGGTCCGCCAGCTCCCGCGCGCTCCCCGGCCCGAGGGTATTCACGTGCCACGCGCGCAGCCGCGCGAGGGTCGCGTCCGCCGAATCATGCGCCTCGATCTCGTCCATCGGAGGAAAACTGTCCGCCCACGCCGCGAACGCGGGCTGTGCGCCGGGGCAGGCTGCGTTAACCCCACGGCTAAAAAAAGCGCGGTCCTCCGCGTCGATCAGCCACCACTGACCGGCCGGCGTCTGGCCGACGCGGAAAAAGCCCGGCGCGCCGCGAATCGTCTCGGGCTTGAAATCCGCGAGGGTGAGCGGCGGAAACACGTGGGGCTGTCGGGTCGGAGCGTCGCTGGCGTGCGCCATGCGGGCGGAGCGTGGCGCGCGCGCGCCAAAAGAAAAGCGCGCAGTGCAACCGTCGATCACCCTTCGCATGGATCGCCTGTCCGGGAAGTTTGCCGCTGCCGGCGAGACGCTGTGCCGCCCTTGAGCCACTGTTACGCTTTTTCGTTTCCCATTTCGCATCCCTTCCACCGCTCTTGCGTCCTGTCTGCCTCACCCCGACTTACCATGAACCCTGATCGTCCCCGCCCCCTTCGCCTCGCGACCCTCCTTGGACTCGTGCTCGCGTTTCTGCTCCCCGCGCTCGTCCGCGCCCAAGCCCCCGCCACCGGCACCCTCGCCGGCCGCGTCTCCAACGAAGCCACCCGCCAATACCTCAACGAGGCCGAAGTCACGCTCGAGGGCACCACCCACCACGCGCTCACCGAGCGGGACGGCACCTATGTCTTCTCCAATCTCCCGCCCGGCACCTACACGGCCAACGTCACCTACGCCGGCCTCGACGCCCAGAAGCAGACGGTCACCGTCGCCGCCGGCAAAGCCACGACGCAAGACTTCGGAATGACGGCAGGGATCTACAAACTCGGCACCTTCGTCGTCGCCAGCGAGGTCGAAGGCAACGCCGCCCAAGTCAACAAACAGAAG
>JANYBX010000406.1 GCA_025360615.1 Opitutia bacterium | reverse complement strand
CCAGTGCTCGACGGGCCAGCGTTTTTTGGGGGTGTTTTCAGAGCCGGGGATGAGGCCGATGGAGGCGAGCGGCACGAGGTGGGGAGCGATCGGCGTGAGCAGGGGGTTGCGTTCGACGGGAGCGTTGAGGCCGAAATGGCGGAGGAAGTTTTCCGAGAGATCGAGTTGATGGCGGGTGCGTTCGTCGAAGTCGCGCGGGAGGGCGTAGGCGTGGGTGAGGAGCGGGCGAAATTTGCCCCGACGGAGGAGGCCGAAGCGTTGCGGGGCGCGCGTGAGGAAGGCTTCGAGGTCGCCGCGAATGGAATTCGTGAAGAGCAGATAGATGTCGGGGTAGGCGTGGCGCTGCCGCCAGAAATGCCGAAAATAGCCGCGGCCCGGCGGAGGCAAAGCGTGGAGGCAGTCGGCGACGCCCCACGAGTCGAGGAGCGGGAGAAATTGTTTTTTCGCGACGAGCGTGAGTTCGAGGTCGGGGCGCGAAACCCGCAGCGCGCGCAGGAGCGGGAGCGCCATGACGACGTCGCCGAGCCAGTTGGGCAGGCGAATCCAGAGGCGCGTGCGGCGGGGCAGGGCTTCGAGATCGCTCGCGGCGCGTTCCTTGGGGAGCAGGTCGCGTTTCGATTCGAGACGAAAGCGTTTCGGCGGCATGTCCTGATGGCGCCAGCGGTCGTGCGACCAGAGCCACGAGGCGCAGAGATTGTCGTCACCGCGCAGGAGATCCTCGAGCCAGCGATTGAGCGCGAGGGTGACGCCGGCAGTCGTGGCATTGTGCGCGATGAGGGTGGCGCCGACTTCGACGCGCCAGAAACCGAGGCGGCGGGGGAAGATGCCGTAAACGCGGGCGTGAAATTTTTCGGCCATCAAGCCGGGCAGCTCGGTGGTGGAGCAGACGCGGTCGAAGAGCGTGGTGAGCGCGCCCTGCAGGCCGGCGTTTTGATCGAAGAGCACGCCGACGAAACCTTTTCGCCGGAGAATTTTCAGCGCCTCGGCGAAGCCTTCCTTGCGGGAGAGAAGCTTCATGCCGAAGCGTTCGCGCGAGCGCACGACGAAGGCGTTGGCGGCGGGATTATCCAGCGGGCGGAAGATGATGCCGAACTCGGGAAACGGCCCGGGCACGACGAGCGGCTGGGCGGTCTGCACTTCCCAATACGCGATGTGCGGCGAACAGATGAGCGTGGCGGCGGGGTCGGCCTGATGCTTCGCGTAGGCGGCGAGCATCGCGGGCGAAACGGTGACGATCTTACGCAGGCGCTGCTCGCCGAGAAAGGGCGTGGCGAGCGAGAGCAAGCCGGTCTCGATGAGCCGGCGAAACCCGGCGCGGGCCGTGGCGCGGTGCCAGGCCGCGGGCTTTTCCGGGAAGGCGTGGTGGAGGTTACTCAACGCGAGCCGGCGCCGACGGGGGAGCAGAAAGAAAATCGCGTCGCCCAGCCCACCCGCGACGAGCCGCAGCAAGAGCTCGGGCGCGTGCGCGACGAGCCAGCCGAGGGTCTTGAGAAGAAGGAGGAGCACGCGCGGGATTTGGCTTTGATTTTCCGAGGAAAACAAATGAAAGGTAACGACTCCCGCGGTTAAAAGCAGATTCTCCATCGGCCGGCCGCGTTTCCCATGACCGAAATCCTCATCATCAAGCCCTCGTCGCTCGGCGACATCGTGCACGGCCTGCAGGTCGCCACGTCGCTGAAAGTGCAGCGCGAGGATTTGCGGATCTCGTGGATCGTGCGGGAGATGTTCGCACCGCTGGTGCGCGCATGCACGGCGGTGGACCAGGCGTATATTTTCGAACGGGCCGGCGGCGCGAAGTCGTTTCTGAAACTGATGAGCGAAGTGCGGAAGACGAAGTTTGACTATGTTTTCGACATGCAGGGCCTGCTCCGCACCGGCCTGATGACCTCGCGCGCGCTGGCGAAGCACAAGGTCGGCCGCACCGATGCGCGCGAGATGGCCGGCGTCTTCTATAAGGAAAAGGTGCCGCTCCCGCCGGACGGCCGGCGGAGCCACGCGCTGGATATTTTGCTGCAATTTTGCCCGGTGCTCGGCGCGAAGGCCGAGCTGCGGGGCACGCTGAAATTTCGCGAGGTCGAGAGCCTCAACCTCAAATTTGCCGACGGCCGCGGCGGGGCGAAACCGATTTTGATGTTCCCCGACAGCCGCCGCGCGGAGAAGCGCTGGGGCGGATTCAAGCAGTTCACGGAGCTTTTGCTGCGCGAGGATCGTTCGCGGAAAATCGTGTGGGCGGGTAACAACTATCTGCCGGACCGGAGCGCATTTCCGGCGGGGCAGTTTTTAAACCTCACGGGCAACACGAGCCTGGTCTCGCTGCCGGCGCTCATCCGGCGGGCGGACTGGGTCATCACCAATGACAGCGGCCCGATGCACCTGGCCGCGGCGCTCGGCGTGCGGACGTTTGGCATTTTCGGGCCGACGGACCCGCGGCTTTTCGGGCCCTATCCCCTGAGCAGCCCGACGAATTTTGTCGTTCAGGCCCCCGTGGGGGATTTGAAACTGCTGCCGGCGAGGGACGTGTTTGCCCGCTTCCAGCGCGCGCGGGCGCGGTTTGAAAAGTAAACGTCCAAACCGGCCTGCTTTTTTTTCACATGCTCGACTCCAAGCTTATCCGCGAAACGCCTGATCTGGTTCGCGCTGCACTCGCCAAGAAACATCTCACCGTCGATCTCGACGCCGTGCTGGCCATCGATGCCGCGTGGCGCGCGCAGTTGCAGGAGGTCGAGCAGCTCCGCGCGAAGCAGAAAGCCGCGAACACGGCGATGGCCGCTCTGCCGAAAGGTTCGCCGGAATTTATCGCCAAGGTGCAGGAGATGAAGGCGGTCTCCACCCAGGCGAAGGAGCACGAAGTTCAACTCAAGGAGACGGAGGAAAAATTTCGCACGGCGATGCTCTCGCTGCCGAATCTCCCGCACGCGAGCGTGCCCGAGGGCCGCACGCCCGAGGAGAACGTGGTGTTCGCGACCAACGGCGATCCGGCGGGCGTCGGGCCGCACGCGCTCCCGCACTGGGAAATCGCGGGCTTCGAGAAGCTCTTTGATTTCGCGCGCGGGGCGAAGGTCACGGGCGCGGGCTTTCCGTTTTACGTCGGCGACGGGGCGCGGATCGTGCGCGCGCTGCTGCATTTCTTTTTGGATGAAAACGCGAAGGCCGGCTACGTGGAAGTCGCGCCGCCGATCTTCGTGAACGCCGCGAGCGCCACGGCGACGGGCCAGTTGCCCGACAAGGAAGGACAGATGTATGAGACCTCCGATCCGCTCTACGCGGTGCCCACGGCCGAGGTGCCGCTGACGAATTTTTTCCGCGACGAAATCGTGGACGAGGCCGCGCTGCCGATCTACCGCTGCGCCTATACGCCGTGTTTCCGCCGCGAGGCGGGCAGCTATGGCAAGGACGTGCGGGGGCTGAACCGGCTGCACCAGTTCGACAAGGTCGAGCTCTTGAAATGGGTGCATCCGGCGACGAGCTACGATGAACTCGACAAGCTGCGCGGCGATGCCGAGCGGCTGTTGCAGAAACTGGAGCTGCCCTATCGCGTGCTGCTGATGTGCGGCGGCGATCTCGGGTTTGCGCAGTCGAAGAAATACGATCTCGAAGTTTGGTCGGCCGGGCAAAAGCGCTGGCTGGAGGTGTCGAGCTGCTCGAACTTCGAGGCATTTCAGGCGCGTCGCGCGCAGATCCGTTTCCGGGGCAAAGAGAGCGGGAAGCCCGAGCTGGTGCACACGATCAATGGCTCGGGCCTCGCGGTGCCGCGCGTGTTGGCGGCACTCTTGGAAAACAATCTTCAGCCGGATGGACGCGTGAAAATCCCGGCGGCGCTGGTGCCGTATTTCGGGAAGGAGTTTTTGAGCTTCGCCTGAGCGACGGCTCAGGCGCACGCCGCATATGAAATCGCGGGCGCGCGTCGATTGGGCGGAGGCCGCGGGGAAACTGGCGGCGAAAATCCCGCGCACCCAGCTGCATCCCGCCGTGCTGAAGCGAGCGGGATCGGGGAACGGGCGCGAGCGCTGGGCGGTGGCGTTTTCCGGCGGCGCGGATTCGTTGGCGTTGCTGTTGCTGCTCTGGGCGCACTGGCCGGCGCGGCGCGGGCGACTGCGGGCGCTGCATTTTAATCACCGGTTGCGCGGCGCGGAGTCGCGCGGCGACGCGGCGTTTTGCCGGAAAGTCTGCGCGGCGCTGGGCGTGACGCTGGTCGAGGGCGAGTGGCGCGAGGCGCATCGCGGGGCGAGCGAAGCCGAGGCGCGGGCGGTGCGGATGGATTTTTTTGGCAAGCACAGCCGCGTGCTGTGGGTGGGGCATCAGCAGGACGACATCGCGGAAACGATGCTCATGCGGCTCGCGCGCGGCAGTGGCACGGCGGG
>JANYBX010000391.1 GCA_025360615.1 Opitutia bacterium | reverse complement strand
ACGCCTTGGTGCGGCGGTTTGCCGCCGAGGTTTTTCGCGATTTCGACCACCTTGGGCATGCGGGTCATGCCGCCGACGAGCACGAGTTCGTCGATCTTGTCGGAGGTAAGCGCTGCGTCCTTGAGACAGTTTTTGAACGGCTGGATGCAACGCTCGAAAAGACTTTCGCAGATCTGCTCCATCTTCGCACGGGTGAGCTGCACGTTGAGATGCTTCGGGCCCGAGGCGTCGGCCGTGATGAAGGGGAGATTGATGTCCACCGACTGCGTCGAGGAGAGCGCGATCTTGGCCTTCTCGGCTTCTTCCTTCAGGCGCTGAAGCGCCATCGGATCTTTGCGGAGGTCGATGCCGTTTTCTTTTTTGAAGGTGTCAACGAGCCAGCCGATAATGGTCTCGTCCCAGTTGTCGCCGCCGAGATGGGTGTCACCATTGGTGGCTTTCACCTCGAACACACCGTCGCCGATTTCGAGCACGGACACGTCGAACGTGCCGCCGCCCAAATCGAACACCGAAATTTTCTCGTCCTTCTTCTTGTCGAGACCGTAAGCGAGCGACGCGGCGGTCGGCTCGTTGATGATGCGAAGGACATCGAGACCGGCGATTTTGCCGGCGTCCTTCGTGGCCTGACGCTGGGAATCGTTGAAATACGCGGGCACCGTGATGACGGCCTGCGTGATTTTTTCGCCGAGGTAGGCTTCGGCGTCGGCCTTCAGTTTGCCCAGCACGAACGCCGCGATCTGCTGCGGCGCGAACTGCTCCGTCTTGTCGCCGGACTGCACCTCGATGTAGGCGTCGCCGTTTTTGCCCGCGACGACCTTGTAGGGCATGTTCTTCGATTCCTCGGCGACTTCGGACATTTTGCGGCCGATGAAACGCTTCGCCGAGAAAACCGTGTTGCGCGGATTCGTCACGGCCTGGCGCTTCGCCGCTTGGCCGACGAGACGCTCGCCGGTCTTCGTAAATGCGACGACGGACGGCGTGGTGCGCGCGCCTTCGGCGTTGGCGATGACGACCGGCTCTCCGCCTTCCATGACCGCCATACACGAGTTAGTGGTGCCCAAATCGATTCCGAGAATTCTGCTCATTCCTCCCTCTCAGCAACGCATGTGCCTCCTCGTCGCCACTCACGTTTAACTACTCGTTTCCATCGGGTTAAAAACCATCGTCACTACCCTGCGTCGCCCGCGTCGTCCCATAATCACGCCATGCTGTCCCACTTTCTCGCACTCGGGCCCGACGCTGGCGCACCGGGCGGCGCACTTGTATTTTCGTTCACCGCTCCTACGTTTCGCGCATGGAAATGGAAATCACCGTGCCCGACGAAGTCCCCGTGATGACACTGCCCAACATCGCGTTTTTTCCTCAAGCCCTCCTCCCGCTCCACATCTTCGAACAGCGCTATCGGCACATGCTGCGCGACGTGCTCGCCACCAACCGCCTCTTCGCCGTCGCCGGGCTCGATCAGCGTCAGCTCAGCGACGATGCCAACGCCGAACCCGCCCACCGCATCGCCGGCATCGGCATGGTCCGCGCCTGCCAAAAAAACGACGACGGCACCTCCAATCTCCTCCTTCAAGGCCTCGCCCGCGTCGAGATCGCCGGCATCATTTCCGACGCGCCTTACCGCCGCATCCGCATCCGCGCGCTCAGCAGCGAACCCGGCGCGCCCACGAGTGAAAACGAACGCCTGCGCGCCGAGCTCGCCCGCCTCATCACGCTCAAGTTGAAACTCGAAGCCAGCGGCGCGCGCGAACTCGCCGCCTTCCTCAAAACCGTCGCCGATCCCGAGACCTTCGTGGACATCGCTGCCTTCAACCTCTGCGAAAATCCCGCGCTCAAGCAAAAGCTCCTCGCCACGCTCGACGTGCATCGCCGCCTCGAACTCTTCAGCGCCGAAATCCGCACCGACATCTCCGCCATCAAACTCCGCCGCAAACTTCAGGGCCGCCTCGCCGACGATCACATCGCAGACAACTGAAGAACAAAAAAAAACCCGGCCACGCAGGCCGGGAAAATGGAGCCACTTGTCGGATTTGAACCGACGACCTACTCATTACGAATGAGTCGCTCTACCAACTGAGCTAAAGCGGCACGAAAGAGACAGCGGAACAAACTCGCCGCGCCCCCCGCCGCAAGCCTCAAATCACCCCTCTCATCGTGCCTCCGCTCTCCACCGACCTCTTCGACTACACCCTTCCCCCGCACCTCGTCGCCCAGACGCCCGCCGCGCGCCGCGACCAATCCCGCCTGCTCGTCATCGACCGCGCCACTCGCACGCTCGCCCATCACACCTTTGCCGATCTCCCGCGCTTTCTGCGCCCCGGCGATACGCTCTTTCGCAACAACGCCTCCGTCCTCCCCGCCCGCCTCCACGCCCGTCGTCCCACTGGCGGCCAAGTCGAGTGCTTCCTCCTCCGACCGACCGACGACGACCGCACGTGGCGTTGCCTCATCAAGCCCGGGAAAAAACTCCCCGTCGGCGCCACCTTCGCCGCGCCCGGCGGTGAATTCTCCGGCAAAATCGTCGCCCGCGAATCCGATGGCTCCGCCGTCGTGCGCTTCACCACGCCCGCAGGCGAACCCATCACCGCCATCTCCAACCGCCTCGGCGACGTGCCTCTCCCGCCCTACATTGAGCGGCCCACTCTCGCCCCCTCAGCCGCTTCGGCCCGGCGCGCCACCGACCTCGAACGCTATCAAACCATTTACGCCGACCGCGCCCGCCAAGTCGCCGTCGCCGCGCCCACCGCCGGCCTCCACTTCACGCCCGAGCTGCTCGCCACCCTCGCCGCGCAAGGCGTGCGCTCCGCCGATCTCACGCTCCACGTCGGCCTCGGCACGTTCAAGCCGATCACGACCGACACCATCGAGGCCCACGCCATCCATCGCGAACTCTACGAAATTCCCGTCACCACCCAGTGCGCGCTCTTCCCGCCGCTCGCCGGCCGGCGTGTCGCCGTCGGCACCACCTCCGTCCGCACCATCGAGGATTTTCTTTCCAAGCACCCCTCGGCCCTCGATCACCCCTGCCTCGCCGAAGCCGGCATCTTCCTTTACCCGCCCTGCAACTTTCAAGGCATCGACGCGCTCATCACAAATTTCCATCAGCCCCGCTCTACCCTGCTCTGCCTCGTCGCCGCGTTTCTCGCCCCCGGCTCGACCGACGGCATCGCCTGGCTCCGCGAAATCTACGCCGAAGCCATCGCGCGCGACTACCGCTTCTTCAGCTACGGCGACGCCATGCTCATCCTCTAAAAACGGGACCCCCAGCTCAAAAGTAACATCTCCGGTTGCATATTTTTCCACCTCACCTTCTGTGCTCCCGTTTCGCTCAACATCCAACCACCGCCCGTTCTCCTCCCTATGAAATCCGCCGCCAAACTCATCCTCCTCACCGCGCTCGCGTTCGGCCTCGTCCGCTCCGCCTCCGCCGCCGTCGAGACCTACGCCATCGACCCCGTGCATTCCAGCGCCGGCTTCACGCTCCGCCACGTCATCTCGAAATTCACCGGCAGCTTCACCAAAGTCACCGGCACGATCGTCGTCGACCGCGACAACCTCGAAAAGAGCACCGTCGACGCCACCATCGACATCGGCTCCGTCAACACCGCGGACGAAAAGCGCAACACGCATCTCAAGAGCCCCGACTTTTTCGACTTCCCCAAATTCCCCGCGATGACTTTCAAGAGCAAATCGTGGAAAAAAACCGGTGCCGACACCTACGATGTCACCGGCGATCTCACGATCAAGGATGTGACCAAGGAAGTCGTCCTCAAGGTGACCTCGCTCGGCTTCAGCCCCGGCATGCGCCCCGGCACGCTCCTCTCTGGCTGGGAAGCCACGACCACGATCAAGAAATCCGAGTTCAACCTCGCCGGTCCCGCCATGTTGAGCAAGGCCCTCGGCGACGACGTCTCCGTGACGATCGGCATCGAAGCCGGCGCGAAGTCGTAACGTCCTCTCACCCTCTCCCAATCGGATTCTGCGGTCAGCGTTCACAAGCATCGCTCAACGGCTCCCCTCAGTTTTCAGATTCATTGCAGGACGGCCCGCCAAGGCCGTCCTTTCTTTTGCCAGGCGCCACGCCACGCTTCGGTGCTTCCTACTCATGACCGACGACGAACTCCAAACCCTGATCGAAGACGCCACCGCCGACTACGCCCTCGCCGAGACCGACCTCGCGCTGGAGAAACTCGCCCGCGCGACCGCCGCCGCCCCGGAATCCTTCGAAGCTTGGCACGCCCTCGCCGAGGTAAATTTCTCCCTCCGCCGCCTCGACCCCGCGCTCGCCGCCGCCGAACGCGCACACGCCTTACAGCCCGGCGATCTCTTTATTAACACCACCCTCTCGCGCATCTGGATGGAGCGCGGCGACAAACCCAAAGCCGAACACTTCGGCGCGCAGGCCAAAATCCAAAGCTGGAAAGAGCAGCTCAAAAACCCGGCCGAGCCGACGAAGACCGGGCTCTGACTTGAGTGGAAGTTCCGCCTACCCCAGCCGCTACGTCAGTTACCTTTATTCGTTTGGTGTCTGACGCTTTTGCTTTATCGCATGCCACCCGGCATAAACTCCAAGCACAGCAAGTAAAACTCCGCCAATCAGTGCTTGGATCGGGACGAGAGGGCCCGATCTATTTCCACCACCTGTAACTACACCGGCACCGGCAATCAAACCGACAGTCCCCGCATAGATTAGCCACCCTCCAACCCAAAACGACACCAATGCTATCAGCCCGAGTCCCCATCGGCCATCGGTCTTCGCCTGTTTCTCTGCAGGTGCGCTCATTTCAGTTTTTCTCGAACAACATTATTCGCCGACGCTCAGACAGCACAACGCCTCACGCCCCCGCTTTCCCCTCACCCTTCTTCTCCACAGTCGAAGTCGGAGCCGCAGCCACCGTCGCCGGTGTCGCTTTCTCCGCCGTCGTTGAACCCAAAAATGCCGGCAGGTTCAGCCCGGTGCTTTTCGCGAGTTCGCTGAGCGGGAGCACGCCTTTGTAGAGGTCCTGCACGAATTGCCCGGGGCCACCCGTTCCATTCGCGCCGCCGCCCATCATGATGATCTTGTCGAACTCCAGACCCTTGATCGCGCCGGCCTGAATCTCCGCGATGCGCACGATGTTTTCCGCGATCAAGAGCTGCGTCGTGCCGCTGGTGTCGCCGGCCACGCGGAGGAGTTTCTCGAAACCCTGCGCCTTCGCGTCGAGCAATGCGCGCGTGCCCTCGGCTTCGGCGGTGAGCTTCGCCTGAATGCCGCTCGCCTCGGCGTTGAGTTTTGCGCGGATGCCGGCGGCTTCGCCCTCGGCGACACGGCGCACACCTTCGGCTTCGGCGTCCTTTTGGATGATGTAGGCGGCGGACTGGCCTTCCTGGAGAATCTTCGTCTGCGCGGCCTTCGCCTCGGCGTCGATGCGGACCCGTTCCTTGTCGATCTCGGCCTTCACGATCTGGTCGGCCTGCTGCTGCGCTTTCTCGCGCGAGGCGCGGGCGAGCTCAGCTTCCTCCTGGGCCTTGTAGCCTTCCTGCAACGCGCGGGCCTCGGCAACTTTTTGGGAGGCCTCGACGCGGCGCTTGGCCTCGGCGCGCTCGGAAGCGAGATCGGCGTCGGACTTGGCGATGATGGCTTGCGCGGTGTTTTCACCCTTGCGCGCCTCCGCCTGGGCGTTGGCCACGCGGACGAATTGCTCGCGCTCGGCCTCGGCTTTGCCGACGGCGCCACGCTGGTTCTCCTGGGCGACGCGGATGTGCGCGTCGTTGATCGCTTTCGCGGCGGCTTCCTTGCCGAGTGCGTCGATGTAGCCGGAGAGATCCTTAATGTCGCGAATGTTGCCGTTGATCATCCGCAGGCCGATTTTGTGCAGCTCCACCTCGACGCCCTTCGTGATCGCGGAGATGAGTTTTTCGCGGTCGTTGTTGATTTCCTCGATCGTCATCGAGGCGAACACGACGCGCATCTGGCCCATCACGATTTCGGAAGCGAGGTGTTGAATCTCCTCGGAGGAACGGCCGAGCAGTCGCGTGGCGGCGTTTTGCATGATCTCGGGATCGGTCGAGATGCCGATGGTGAACGACGCGGGCGCATCGATGCGGATGTTCTGGCTGGAGAGCGCGCCTTTCAGCTCGATCTCCATGTTGATCGGCGCGAGGTCGAGGTAGGCATAGCTCTGGAAAAACGGCATCACGAAGGTCGAGCCACCGTGGTAGCAGCGCGAGGAGAGGCCGTTGCCGAGCTTGCCGTAAACCACGAGCACGCGGTCAGGCGGGCACATGCGGTAACGCGCGACGAGCGTCATCGCGATGATGAGGAGGAACACGACCACAAAGGCCGCGAAGATAATATTCACGATAGGCATGGAGGCGGGGGAGTTGAGGGCTGGAGCGAAACGGGAAAACTTGGACGGAGAAAATTCTGGGCGGCGCCGAACCGGCGGCGCGCCTCAGGCGAGCGGCTCGACCAGCAGCGTGGCGCTGTCGATGGCGGCGACGACCTTCACCTTCTCGCCGCTCAGGAGAGCGCGGCTGGCGGCGTTGAGGGCGGAGAACGTTTCCTGACGACCGTGGAAATTCACGGTCACCTGTCCACCGACGGCTTTGTCAGCCGGAAGGGTCACGTAAACCGTGCCGACCGCGCCCACGCTGTCGGCGATGCGCACGGTGCCATCGCTGCGCATCGCGAGGATGCCGCGAAACATCGCCACTACCACCGCCATGAGCGCGCCGCCGGCGGCGAACGCGCAGAGTAGCGCGAGCGGCATGCTCAGCCCTTGGTCAAGCGCAAGTCCACCGGCCCAGCCGAAACCGAGGAAGAAACCCGTGAGCGGCTTCACCGAAAAAATTCCACCGCCGCCGTGGTCCACGCCACCGTGACCGAGCCCGTCGATACTATCGTGATGCTCGAGTCCGAGCACGGCCAGCAGCGCGAGCAACAGGGAGACAAAGCCGGCGACCAAACCGATGCCGTAAAAAACCTGCGGGGCGAACGAAAGGCCGTGCCACCAGCCTTGGACCGAATCGATAAAAGCAAACGTCATCATGGGGATTGGGGGCTCTATGCCGGATAATCGCGGGCCGGGATATTACAATAACTGTTATGAATTTCCGACGCCATGAAACGGTCGGTCGTCTGCGAGCCCACCCGTTGACACCCCGCGCGCCGAGTCCGTAGCGTCGCGACCTATGGAATCACCGGCCTACGTGTTGGAGTTTGAAAAGCCCCTCCGCGACCTCACCAAGCAGCTCGACGAGCTGCGCCAGCAATCCATCGAAACCAACGTCGATCTCGCGCACGAAATTCACGTGATCGAAAAGAAAATCGACGCCATGCGGCGCGAAATCTACTTGGCGCTCACCCCCTGGCAAAAAGTCCAGATCGCGCGCCATCCCAAGCGCCCCTACGCCCTCGATTACGTCGGAATGCTCTGTGAAGATTTTCAGGAATTCCACGGCGACCGCCAGTTCAACGACGATCGCGCGCTGGTCGGCGGCACGGCGTTTTTCCAAGGCGAGGCCGTCATGATCGTCGCCCAGCAAAAAGGCCGCGACACCAAGGAAAAAATCGCGCGCAATTTCGGGATGCCCCAGCCCGAGGGCTACCGAAAGGCGCTTCGCCTGATGAAAATGGCCGAGAAATTCGCCCTGCCCGTCCTCACCTTCATCGACACGCCCGGCGCGTTTCCCGGCGTCGAATCGGAGGCGCGCCACGTTTCCGAAGCCATCGCCGTCAACCTCCGTGAAATGGCTATGCTCCGCACGCCCACGATCTCCGTTATCGTCGGCGAAGGCGGCTCCGGCGGCGCGCTCGGCATCGGCGTGACCGATCGCGTTTTGATTTTTGAGAACAGCTACTACTCCGTGATCTCGCCCGAAGGTTGCGCCGCGATCCTCTGGAAAGACGCCGCCGCAGCGCCCAAGGCCGCCGACGCGCTCAAGCTCAGCGCCGATCACTTGGAAAAACTCGGCGTCGTGAACGAGATCATCCCCGAGCCGCTCGGC
>JANYBX010000370.1 GCA_025360615.1 Opitutia bacterium | reverse complement strand
GATCCCGCCGTGAACGTCATGGCGAACGGCTGGCTGCTTTATCAGACGTTGAGCTGCCGCCTCTGGGGTCGCACGGGCTTCTATCAGTCCGGCGGCGCGTATGGTTTCCGTGATCAGTTGCAGGACTCCATGGCACTCGTTCACGCCGAGCCCGCGCTCACGCGCGAGCATTTACTCCGCGCCGCCGCGCACCAATTCAAAGAGGGCGACGTGCAGCACTGGTGGCATCCGCCGCAGGGCCGGGGCGTGCGCACGCATTTCTCCGACGACTTCCTGTGGCTGCCCTATGTCACCTGCCGCTACGTCGCGTGCGTCGCGGACACCGGCGTCTTGGATGAAAAAATCGGTTTCCTCGATGCCCGCTCCGTCAAACCCGAGGAGGAAGCCTACTACGATTTACCCAACCGCTCGGACGAATCGGGGACACTCTACCAACACTGCGTCCGCGCGATCGAACGCGGCCTGAAGTTCGGCGAACACGGCCTGCCCCTGATCGGCTGCGGCGATTGGAACGATGGGATGAATCTCATCGGGAAGGATGGGCGCGGCGAAAGCGTCTGGCTCGCGTTTTTCCTCTACGATGTGCTCACGCGGTTCGCGCAGCTGGCCGGCGCACATGACGATCCCGAGTTTGCCGCACGCTGCATTGTGCAGGCCCGCGAACTGCGGAAAAACATCGAGGCGCACGCGTGGGACGGCGCTTGGTATCGTCGCGCCTACTTCGACAACGGCGACCCGCTCGGCTCGAGCATAAACCAGGAATGCCAGATCGATTCGCTGCCGCAAAGCTGGGCGGTGATCAGCGGCGCCGGCAGTCCCGACCGATCACGGCAGGCGATGCGGGCCGTGGACGCCCGCCTCGTCCGCCGCGAGGACGGGCTGATCCAGTTGTTCGCCCCGCCCTTCGACCAATCGCCGCTGAATCCCGGCTACATCAAAGGCTACATTCCCGGCGTGCGGGAGAACGGCGGTCAATACACGCACGGCGCGATTTGGACGGCCATGGCCTTTGCGCTCATGGGAGAAAACGAGCGCGCGTGGGAATTGTTCACGCTCCTCAATCCCGTCAACCACGGCGCCACGCCGCAGCAAATCGCGCTCTACAAGGTGGAGCCCTACGTTGTCGCCGCCGATGTTTACGGCGTTGCGCCGCACACCGGCCGCGGCGGGTGGACGTGGTATACCGGCTCGGCCGGCTGGATGTATCGCCTGCTCATTGAAACCTTACTCGGCGTAAACCTGGAAGGAACCCGCCTGCGGGTGGCTCCTCGTTTTCCAAAAGCGTGGACCACTTTCAAAATTCACTACCGCTATCGGCAAACGACCTATCACATCACCGTGACGCGCGTCCCCGCTGGCTCCGCTGGCGGCACGCCGCGGATTTCCATCGACGGCCAACCGGTGTCGGGCGAAACGATTCCCCTCGTGGACGACCATCTCGACCACGGGGTGGAAATCAAAATCAGCGACTGAGGAAAGTGTCTCCCCGCGCAGCTCCGCGCCGGCTGCGAGCTTCCTCTCGCTCGGGAAAATACCGGGACTTGGAGAAGACTTGCCGAGTCCTCCGTCATTTCGTGTTTTGGCCCAGCCGATAAAAGCCATTTACGCGGCAAAACCCCTGCCCCCATCCATGCGTCTTGGAAATTTGCTCCTAACCGCCATCTGGTCCTTTCTTTTGCTCGCCGTCGTCCCGCCACTTGCCGCCGGCGATAAACGCGGCCTTGAGCGCATCACGCCGGTGCCCCCCGGTGAACAAATCCCGGTGTTGGATTTCTTCCGGCCACGGCTGATGCAACAGCCGATTCTCAACCCATCGGGCACTCACGTCGCCGCCATCGTGACGGCCGCGGAAGACAAGCACGCGCTGCTCGTCTACGAGCTGAAAACCAATAAAATCGAGACGGTCGGCGCCAGCGGGGACCGGGATTTGTTTGCCGTCAACTGGCTCAACGATCGCCGGCTCGTCTTCGAGCTCTCGGCCGAGAAACAATATAGTGTCGGCCTGTTCGCAGCCGAGGTCGGATCGATTCGGCATGGCTATGCCCTGCTCCAATATTATGGGTCGCACTTGATCTCGGTGCCCACGAAATCCCGGCTGCGGCCGCTGGTCTGGAACCGTTTCGACGGCCTGAACGGCGATCTGCAGCGGGACGCTGGCGTCGCCGTGGTCAATACCGACCTCAATACCGGCAGCGTCGTAAACCTGCTCGCGGCCGCCACGGACATGGGAGACGTCATGGAGGTTCGCGAGCACAACGATCGGCATATCGTGAGCTCCTATCCCGTCCCGCCCGGCGGCTTCACGGCTGAGTATCTCACCGACAAGGAAGGCGCGCTCGAATTCTGCATCACGGTCGAGAACGGACGCGTGGCGCTCCAGCATTTAGCGCGCGACCATTGGGAGCCCTGCCACGTCAACCTCGATGAAATTGACGTCATCGACTGCGGCGACGAGCCCGGACAGTTGGTGGTGCGCGGCCCGCGCCAGGAGGGCAAGCCGAGGGCCTTGCAATACATGGATGGAGTCAGCGGTAAGCTGGGTGAGGTTCTGATCCAAGACACCGCCTACGATTTCTACGGCACCGGGATCTCGGACGGCCGGCTCTACCGGCACCCGGTCCATCATCATGTCATCGGCGCACTCTCGACGCGCAACGGCCCGAATGCCGTCTGGTTCAATGAAGAATATCGGGTGCTGCAAAAAATCTTGAACGGTTTTTTTCCCGGCTTGGTCGTACGCATCCTGGGCAGCGACGAAGCTCAGAAGCTTTTTCTCGTTGCGACTTATTCCGACCGGCAGCCCGTGATCTACAACTGGGTCGACCTCGAGAAACGCGCGGTCGGCCTGATTAAAAATTCCGCTCCCTGGATTGATCCGAAACGCATGCAGCCCCAGAGCATTTTGAA
The DNA here is from genome assembly GCA_025360615.1 of Opitutia bacterium. GTDB lineage: Bacteria > Verrucomicrobiota > Verrucomicrobiia > Opitutales > Opitutaceae > Tous-C4FEB. The sequence continues at coordinate 7,808 of JANYBX010000370.1, read as the reverse complement.
ATTCAAGACCCGCGATGGGCGCCAGCTCGACGCCTATATCACGCTGCCGGCGGGCACCTCGCAGAAAAATCCCCCGCCGCTGGTCGTGCTCCCGCATGGCGGACCCTGGGCGCGGGATAGCTGGGGCTTCGATGGCGAGGCGCAGTTTCTGGCCAGTCGCGGCTACGCCGTGCTCCAGCCCAACTATCGCGGCTCAAACGGCTACAGCTGGATGTTCCCGCAGCAGGACAATTGGGATTTCGTCAAGATGCACGACGACGTCACCGACGCGACCAAGACGGTGATCTCGTCGGGTTTTGTGGATCGCGAGCGAATCGCCATCATGGGCACCTCGTTCGGCGGCTACCTCGCGGTCGCAGGCGCCGTGCGCGAACCCTCCCTCTACCGTTGCGCGATCACCATCGCTGGTGTCTTCGACTGGGCTCAGCACATTCGCGAAAAAAAATTCGACCGATACGAGTCGTATGTCTTCGGTTATTTTATGCGGCGACTCGGCGATCCTCAAAAGGAACGCGAGAAATTCGACGCCATTTCCCCGGGACGACACGTGGACCAGATCCGCATTCCCGTTTTTGTTTCGGGGGGAAAAGATGATTCCACCGTCAACATCGCGCAGTCCCGCGCCCTCGTTTCCGCCTTGGAAAAATACCATGTGCCGCACGAGACCTACATCGTGCGCGATGAAGGCCACGGCATGCAGCATCTCGACAAGCAGGTTGAGCTCTACACCCGGATCGAGGCCTTCCTCGCCAAAAACCTGGCCCTCGCGAAACCCGCTGCGGCTGCCGCTCTGCCGTGAGTAGCGCGGACGTAGCGAGCGTCACGCGAGCGGCAGGTGCATTTCAAAGACCGCGCCGCCCTCGGGCGCGTTGCGCACCGTCACCCGGCCGCCGTGCGCTTCCACGATGACGCGCACCAAACTCAGCCCCAGCCCGAGTCCCCGCTGCGAGCGGCTCGCGTCCCCGCGATAAAGCCGTTCCCACACGCGCGGCTGCTCCGACTCCGGCACGCCGGGCCCCGTGTCACTCACGGACAGCACGGCGTCATCGCCCACGGCCCGCACGCGCAGCGTCACGCGCCCGCCGACCGGCGTGTATTTCACGGCATTGTCCACGAGGTTCGCGATCGCCTGCCGCAGGCGCGTCGCATCGGCCGGGATCGGCACCGCGCCGGCCACATCGATACTCAGCGCCACCGGCTTCGCCTCGGCCACCTCCGCGTAGAGTTCGGCGGCATTGCGCGCCAGGTCGCTCAAATCGCACCCGGACTTCTGCAGTTTTAGCATCCCGCCCTCGGCCTCGGAAATCTCCATCACGGCGCGCAGCAGCCGCAGCACGTCATCGGTTTGCTCCACGCATTCGGCCAGCGCTTCGTTCTGGGCCCCGCCTCCATCCGTCGCTTGCAACGCCAGCTCCGCCGTGCCGCGCAGGCGCGTGAGCGGCGTGCGCAGATCATGCGCGACGTTGTCGAGCGCCTCGCGCATTGCGCGCAGCAAGCCCGCGTTTTGGTCGAGCACAGTGTTGAACGCCCGCACCAGTTCCGCCACGTCGTCATCGCGCTTCGGCGCCGGCACCCGCGCATCGAGCGCACCCGTCGCGATGATCCGCCGCGCCGTCGCCACCACATCGCGGAGCGGCCGCGTCGCCCGCAGCGCCGTCACGAGACCCGCCGCGAATCCGGCCGCCATCACGCCGCCGCCGATCCAGAGAAACGTATGCCGCAGCGGCGCGAGCACGACCGCGCGGCTGTCCGTGCTGCGGCCCACTTGAAGCAGCAGCCCGTCCACGAGCGAGCGCGAAACCACCGTGAGATCCTGTTCCTCGTCGCGCGGCACGCGCAGATTATAAATCCGCCGCTCCACCCATCCCGAGGGCACCTCGATGCGTTGCACATCCGCCGCGATCCAGTCGGGCGGGATTTTTCCCCACACCGCATTGCCGGTCGGCCCCACGATGCGGATGAACAGCGAGCGCACGTGCGGGGCCTGACTGTCCTCGCCCACGCGTTCGCGCAAGCCATCCAGCCCCGATGCCGCGTAAATGTCCGCGTATTGTTGCAAGCGGAGTTGCAGCGCCTCCGCGTCGCGTGTGTCGAGCGAGCGCGCGAGCGTCCAGTAGAGCAGTGCGAAAATCGCGGTGAATCCCGCCGTGAACAGCAGCGCAAACCACAAGCTCAGCCGCACGGCGAGCGAGCGGCGCAGCCGGTCCAGATCAAGCGGCGCGTTTGAAAACATAGCCCACTCCCCTCAGCGTTTCGATGCGGGTCTTGTCGGGGTCAACTTTGCTCCGCAGGCGCGACATGAGCACGTCCACCACGTTCGTCTGCGGATCGAAACTGTAATCCCAGACATGCTCGAGAATCATGGTCTTCGTGACCGGTCGGCCCGGATGCCGCAGCAGATATTCCAGCAGCGAAAACTCGCGCGGCTGCAATTCCACCGTCTTGCCCGCGACCGTCACCGCGCGCGTCATCAGGTCGAGCTGCACATCCCTCACCGTGAGTTGCATGGCCTCCGGCGCGCGATTCGCCCGGCGGATCAACGCCTGCAACCGCGCCGACAGCTCCGCAAACGCGAAGGGTTTCGTGAGGTAATCATCACCACCCGCCTGGAGCCCTTTCACGCGATCCTCGACGGTCGCGCGCGCGCTGAGAAACAACACCGGCAGTTCCGCGCGGTCGGCGCGCATCCGCCGCACGAGGCTCAGCCCGTCCAATCCCGGCAGCATCACATCGACGATGGCTGCGTCGTAGGTCGTGGACTTCGCCAGTGCGAAACCGGTCTGGCCGTCGGGCGCGTGGTCCACGGCGTAGCCCTCCTGCTTCAGGCCCTTGACCACGAAGGAGGCGATCTTGGCATCATCTTCAACGACGAGCACGCGCATGGGAGTGTTGGGAAAGTAACGTTGAGCAGGGGAAACACGAAAGAGCTAATTCTCAAGGGAGCGCGAAGCTTCAGCCTCGTGCGCCTTGCGGCAAAAAAGCCCCGGGCGCTGCCGCCCGGAGCCCGCTCCACACAACACCAAATTTATCGCCCAGGCTCAGGACGCCGGCTGGGACTTGCTTTCATCGACCACGACGAACCGCGAGCCACGCTGGCTCCACACGCGCAGGAGCGTCTTTTTCGACTCGGTCTTTTCCGTCAGCTTCACGGCGTCCTCCGCGCCATTCACGGCGTGCCGGTTGATTTCCAAAATAACATCGCCCGGCTGCAAACCCGCCGCCGCCGCTGCGGAGTTGGACTCGACGGAGGTCACGAGCGCGCCCCGCACCCGCGTCGGCACGTCGAACTCGCGGCGCGCCTGCGGATCCAGGTCTCCGACGCCGACGCCGTTGAGCGTGCCGCTGTCATCGGAGGCCGAGCCAAGATCCCCGCGGTCACGATCGCGCCCGCCACCCGCGGCGCGAGCGAGCGCCTTTTCGCCGGGACGCTCCGCCACTTTGATTTCCAACTTCACGATCTTGCCATCGCGGTTCGCTTCAACGGTCACCTTCGAGCCCGGCGCCACCGTGGCCACCGCGAGCTTCAGGTGCCGCGCGTCCGTGACCGGTTTGCCATCGAAACCCGTAATCACATCGCCCCCTTTCAATCCGGCTTTCTCCGCCGGGCCGTCCGCCGTCACTTCCGCGATCAACGCGCCTTCGTGCGTGGTGAGCTTGAACTGCTCCGCGAGCTCCGGGTTGATGTCCTGCACGTTCACGCCGACGTAGCCGCGCACCACTTTGCCGTTGGCCGTGAGCTGCTCCATGACGTTCCGGGCGAGATTGCCGGGAATCGCGAAACCGATGCCCTGCGAGCCGCCGCTGCGGCTGATAATCGCGGTGTTGATGCCGACGAGCCGGCCTTCGCCATCGACGAGCGCACCGCCCGAGTTGCCCGGGTTGATCGCCGCATCGGTCTGGATAAAATCTTCGTAACCCTCGCCCGTCATGGCGCGGCCGAGGCCGCTGACCATGCCGCTCGTCACGGTCTGCCCGATACCGAACGGGTTGCCCACCGCCAGCACGCGGTCGCCCACCTCGACTTTCGCGCTGTCGGTAAACGTGATCGCGGGTAAATTTTTTGCGTCCACCTTGATCACCGCGAGGTCGGATTGCGGATCGGTGCCGATCACCTTGGCGGTCAGTTCGCGACCATCGTTGAGCACGACCTTGATGGTGTCCGCACCGTTCACGACATGGTTATTCGTGAGGATGTAGCCGTCGGCGCTCACGATCACGCCGGAGCCGAGCCCCTCTTGCGCCGGCTGCTGTTGCAACAACTGCCCCCGGCGGCCCGGCGCGCCGCCGAACGAGCGGCCGAGCTGATCGCCGAAAAATTCCCGGAAGCCGGGTTGATTGAACATCGGCGGCAGATCGTTCACCGCGATGTTTTTAGCGCGCTCGCTGACCTGCACCTTCACGACGCTCGGCGCGACGCGCTTGACGATCGGCGCGTAACTCGCCCCGAGCGGAGAATTCGCGGCGGCCACGGGATTCTCATCCACCTTCACGGAGATGGAACTGCTCGGACTGGCGGCGGCGGACCACGCGGCGCTGCCCGCGCCGGCGATAATGAGCGCCGCAATGATCGCGGCGCGACGACGGATGGAGAGGGAATTCGTAGACATAAATATGTGGTTGGGTTGTGCGTTTGTTTTCAGAACGCCGTGAAGATCGCATCCCCGCCCTTCCCGCGCCTTGCCTGAACATTACAGTTTTGAAAGGTTGGACATCGCCAACAGAACGCGCCCAACGTGTGCGCTTCGCCCCCGCCTTCTTCCATGAAAACGCTCCGCCATCTTCTCCCACTCGTCTTCGTGGCGCTTTTCGCCGCCGCTTGCTCAAAAACCGAAACTCCCGCCGCCGCCAAAGCCGCCACCCCGGCCAAGCACGAGCACAAGCCGCCCCACGGCGGCACGCCCGTCGTGCTCGGCGAAGAAGTTTACCACCTCGAACTCGTGCGCGATGCCGCCGCCGGCAAGCTCACCCTCTATGTCATGGACGGCGAGCTGGAGAACTTCGTCCGCATCGCCGCGCCCTCGGTGGGAATCGTCGCCACCATCTCGGGTAAATCCGTGCCGCTCCTTTTCCAACCTATCGCCAACTCCGCCACCGGCGAAAAAACCGGCGACACGTCGCAGTTCGAAGTCACCGCCGACTGGCTGAAAACTACCGCCACCTTCGACGCTGTCCTCACCAAAATCGAAGTGCGCGGCACCGCCTTCAGCGCCGTCGCCTTCAATTTTCCCAAGGGCAACGACAAGGACTGATCCTCCCCGGTAGCGCGGACGCCCTCGTCCGCTCCGGCCTCCGTTTGCCATCGCCCGCCCCGCGCGCACGCTTGCGCCAATCGAAAATCGAAATTCAAAAATCGAAATCCCTTCATGAGCATTCCCGTCACCGTCCTCACCGGCTTCCTTGGCGCCGGCAAGACCACCCTCCTCAACCGCATCCTCACCGAGCAGCACGGTAAGAAACTCGCCGTGATCGAAAATGAATTCGGCGAGGTCGGCGTGGACAACCAGCTCGTGATCCAGAGCGACGAGGAACTCTTCGAGATGAACAACGGCTGCATTTGTTGCACCGTCCGCGGCGACCTCATCCGCATTCTCGGCCGCCTCATGAAGCGCAAGGAGCCGCTCGACGGCATCCTCATCGAGACCACCGGCCTCGCGAATCCCGGCCCCGTCGCGCAGACGTTTTTCACCGACGACGAGATGAAGGCCAACTTCCGCCTCGACGCCATCGTGACAGTCGTCGACGCCAAGCACATCCTCCTCCACCTCGACACCGACGACGAGGCCGTGAAGCAACTCGCCTTCGCCGACGTGATCGTCCTGAACAAAACCGACCTCGTCACCCCCGCCGAACTCGACGCGCTCGAAGCCCGCATCAAGCGCATCAACGCCGTCGCCAAAATCCACCGCGCGACCAACGCCGATGTTCCCCTCGACCGCGTGCTCGACGTCGGCGGCTTCAACCTCGGCCGCGCCACCGAACTCGACCCAAAGTTTCTCGAGCAGGAATATCCCTTCGAATGGGCTGGCGCCTACGCGCTGCCCGCCGGCACGCACGAACTCGTCATCGGCCACGCTGACCATGCGCACGAGCACGACCATTCGCACTGCGATCACGAACACGGGAAGTGCGACCACGAACACCACCATCATCACCACGGCAACGAGGGCGAACTCGACGTCGTCGTCCTGCCCGTGAAATCCCTCGCCGATGCCGATCTCGCCGCCGCGCGCGACGCGGCCGTCCACGTCTTCGCCGACTGGGAAACACGCCTGAAGGAGGGCGACACCATCGTCCCCGGCGCTACGCTTCACCGCCTCCTTCTCACCGAGGGCAACGGAAAATATCCGCTTAAATTAAAAGAGCCGGGCTTCTACCTCGTCTTCGAGGCCTGCGGCGAACACCCGCTGCACATTCATGTCATGGGCGAGACCGCGAAGCCCGCGTGGCAGCAGGATTTCCACGCCGCGCACGAGCACAACGACGCCGTCACCTCCGTCGGCATCAGCACGCCCGGCGATCTCGATGGCAAAAAACTCAACGACTGGATCAGCGAACTCCTCCGCGTAAAAGGCGGCGACATCTACCGCATGAAAGGCGTGCTCGCCGTGAAAGGCAGCAACAAGCGCCTCGTCTTCCAAGGCGTGCACATGCTCTTCGACGCGAAGTTCGACCGCGAATGGGCCAAGGACGAAGCCCGCACCAACACCCTCGTCTTCATCGGCAAAAACCTCGACCGCCCAGCGCTCACGGAAGCGTTCAAGGCGTGCCTGGTTTGAAGCCTGACGGAAAATTGGGGTCAGCGCCGGAAAAAGTTTCTTCACGTTGGACGCTCCGCCGGTTCGCGCTCTGAAATTGAGCACCGCCCAGCAAAAAACCCTCCCGAGCAGTGGGAGGGCTTTAAATTGGGTGCAGGGGTTGGATTTGAACCAACGACCTTCAGGTTATGAGGGCGGTTTGTATCCGTCTTCATATGAGATGGTTAATAGTGTTTTGGCCCAAAGTTGGTCGGGTTGTGCTCTACCGTAATTTCGGGGGGTGCAGTCCGTTGCTCCGGGTTTCCTCAGGTCTCACAAAAACCTGAACAAAGGAAATATCATGGCTCTTCAAATACGTCGGGGCAAAAGCAAATGGTGGTACGGCCGCATCGAAGTATACGGTCGCAAACTCAACAAAAACCTCGGGGTCGAGATTTGCGGAACGGTTCCGCTCAAGCTCTCTCAGGTGGGCGATATCGCATTCGAGCGATCGCGCGCGCGCGCGCAAGCGGCGCTCGAAAGGTTTCAGCTCGATGCGAAAAAACGCAGCACGGCTGAAGAACTCATCCAGACGATTCATGAAATTCGCACGGGCGCTCGTGTGAGCGCGGTGCTTTTCACCGACATCATCGCCAGGTGGAAAGACCTTCCGCGTCGCCGCCCGATAAGTGCGCGTTATGCCGAACAGGCGGAGAGTCGGGTAAAGCGTTTTGTGGATTTTGTCCGCAAGACTAATCCTGCGATTCATGAGATGTCGCAGGTGCAATCGACCATGGCGCGCGCGTTCATGAAGAAAATGGAGGAGCGAGGAATCGCTGCAAAAACCTACAACAACATCGTTAGGAGTGGATGGTTTCACCGAACAGATTTTCACAGGACATGGTTTCACGCCGTTCGGCCCGTGGGGCGTGTGTCACGGTTCGTGACCTGATCGCCTACTGCCGATTGGCGATTTTCGTCCTACACCCGAAAGTCAAAGCGGTAGGCGGAGCGCTGAGGCGGCGGGCTCGCCCGCAACGAAGGGGAAGCGGAGGGTTTCCGCGTGGTGGAGCC
>JANYBX010000346.1 GCA_025360615.1 Opitutia bacterium | reverse complement strand
CAGATCGCGGCGCTCAAAGCCGGCGATCTCATGCCGCTCGTGGAGGCCAAGCCAAAGCAGGAAGGAGCCGATCTCTACACGAGACTGGTGCTCAAGCATTCACCGCGCTGCCCGCTTTTCTTCACGTTGCGCGTCCAGACTGTGACGCATACTTGGGACTCGAAGGGAAACTCCTCGGAGAAAATCGAGGCCCTCACCCGCGATTTGATTCTCCCGCCCGAGATGTTCGACCTGATCGAGAAATTCGCCGCGGAAATGCCGGCGGAAAATCCAGCCTCATCTTCAGGGAGTGCCTAATCAGGCGCGATGGTGCGCAGCGGAAGACGTGCGGGGGCTTTCGTTCGTGTCCAACGAAACGCTCGCGCACTCGCAACCCCCATGACCCATGCTCCGGCTTTCGGCGCGCAACAGTAGCGGGTTTGTCCGGTCAGATTGTCATGATTAGGAAGAGCACGGCCACGAAAGGCTGCTGCGCTTCAACTCATGAAAACAATAACCCTGCCGATCCTGTTCGCCCTGCTTTTGCTCACCGCGTCTGGCGGCTTCTCCGCGGTGCCGGACAAAATTGACGGCTACGTTTACTACGAGGGCGTGAGCGTGGTGGGCTCCGGCGCCGCCCGCACCTTCTACACCCGCGCGCTCGTGCTCAAAAACGACGGCACTTACACCGGACTTTTTCAGAACACCTCGACTCCGCTGATTCCACCGTTCACGCCGCGCACCTCCGCGCTGGTCGATGGCACCTACACCTACCGGAAAATCGACGACCAAAACGCCGAGCTGAATCTTAGCCTCCCCATCAATGGCGGTGCCGCGGCGAAACGTCTGCTGCGTTTCACCTCCGACTTAGGCGGGTTCATGCCAGCCGGCGACCTCCCGCTCCCTGTCTCAAGCGCGAGCTTCAGCTTCGCTCCGCTTTCCTCGCGCGCACCACTGGCGAACTGCTCCAACCGCTCCTTCGTACGCGCCGGCGGTTCCGTCTTCACCGGTTTTGTCGCGGGTAACGGCGGCAGCGGGCTGGCCCTCGTGCGCGCCATCGGGCCTACATTATCGGCCTTCGGTGTCGCCGGCTCCCTGCGCCATCCCACTCTGACGATCGTCAACGCCTCCACCAACGTCGTCGCTGCCACGAACGACGACTGGTCCTCCGAGAGCGCGCAGGCGATCAGCCGCACGGGCGCAATCGTGGGCGCGTTTCCACTCACGGATAACTCCAAGGACTCTGCGGTGATCGTGTCGCTCGCAGCCGGCGCCTACATCGCTCAAGTCTCCTCAACTGATACGAGTGACTCGGGCGAAGCTTTGATCGAAGTCTATCTGCTGCCCTGATTGCGCCCGAGGATCGGGCGCCGATTCGGTCACCAAACCAGCCTTACGCCGATGCCGGCTCCATTCTCTCCGGCAACGATGAGCGGTCCATCGTGGGCATGCTGAACGTCGCGAGGTTGTCGGCGAGTCGGCTCAGCCACACCTGCAACAGCCATCCGGCGCCGAGCCCGATTTGCACCGCGCCCATCACCTCGAGCCACAGCGCCCGCGTGCTGGTGCCGTCAAAGCCCGTGGGTGGAAAACCCTGCGGCAGCAGCCACGGACACAGCGTCATCACGGCCCCGAGCAAAACGAATCCGAAGGAATTTCCAGTGTTCATGTGCGCCCCCAGTAGCGATGCCGATGCCAAGCCGGGCCGTCCCGGGGTAAACTCCGGTTGATCCGGGCGATAAAGTATTTCTGCCGGCGCAAGGAACCGAAATCCGGCGCGCGTTTCGCACGAAACGTCATCCGAAGTCGTGCAACATTCGGTTAGCCCCGGCTCGCCGGGATTTTCGAAATCAAAACCCACCCGAGCGCCCACCCCCGTCGCTCCCGCGCCTAACCCGGCAGCAGAAAATGAAAATCGCTGCCCTCGCCCGGCTCGCTCGTGCAGGCGATGCTACCCCCGTGGGCGACGACGATCTCGCGCGCGATGGCCAGGCCGAGGCCCGCACCGCTCTTCGACTGGCCGGGCGCGCGATAGAAACGATCAAACACCCGCGCCACGCTTTCCGCCGGGATGCCCGGGCCTTGGTCGCGCACGGAGAAACGCACAAAACCCATTTCCGCCGCGGTGGCGGCGAGTGTCACCGTGCCACCGGGCGGGGAGAATTTCGCGGCGTTCGTCAGCAGGTTCGTGAAGACGTGGCGCACGCGGGCGGCGTCCACCTTCACGGTGCCGAGACCGGGCTCGGCCTCTACGACGAGTTTCGCCCCGGCGGCGGCGATGAATCCGCGCGCCTCGGCGGTGATTTCATCGAGCAGCGCGGTCACGGCGATCTCCTGGCGTTCGAGCGGAGCGGCGCCGGCTTCGAGGCGGGTGAGGTCGAGGAGGTCGTCGAGGATGCGGAGGAGACGGTCGGCATCGTCGCGCGCGGTCTCGAGCAGGTCGCGCTGGGCGGGAGCGAGTTTGCCGACATTTTCCTCGAGCAGCAGGTAAACGGCGAGGCGCAGGCTCGTCAGTGGAGTCTTCAGCTCGTGGCTGACGGTGCCGGCGAGGTTGGTCTTGGCGTCGTCGAGCAGGCGGAATTTCGTGACGTCCTGAAAGATGAGCGCCGCGCCCTTGAACTCGGTGAGCTTGTCCCCGATGGCCAAAATCCGCGGGAGGTAGTGCCGGTCCTCGCGCGCGACGCGCAGCGTGATCACGTGGCGGTAATCGGTCGGCAGATAGTGGTCGCCGGTGGCGAGCACGCGGGAGAGCGGCTCCGCGAGCGCGGGTGGGAAGCCCGTGGCGAAATCCGGCAGGCGCGCGAGCTGCTCGGCGGCGGGGTTGCGCACGGCGTGCGTGCCGTCGAGATCGACGACGAAGACGGGGTCTGGCGTGGAGGTGAGCGTGGCCTCCATCGTGCGCTGCGTGCGGAGAACTTTTGCCAGCGTGGCCTCGCGGTAGGAGCGCAGCTTGGCGGCCATGGTGTTGAATGCGCGCGCGAGCTGGCCGAGTTCGTCGCGCGAGGGCTCGCGCACTTCGCGGTCGAGATCGCCTTCGCCGACCGCGATGGCGGACGCCGTGAGTTCCTGGATCGGCCGCATGAGAAAAACCGAGAGCCGCCAGGCGAATGCCAGCGAGATCAGGAGAGCCACGGCGAGCGCGCCGAGGAGGACTTCGACGGTGGAGGTGGC
>JANYBX010000336.1 GCA_025360615.1 Opitutia bacterium | reverse complement strand
ACTCGAACGGGTCGTGGTCTTCGCCTTCGCGTTTTTGCACGCCCATGACGACGTCGCCAAACATTTGGATGAAGCGGCGGTAGCAGTCCCACGCGAAGCGCTCGTTCTTGGTCGAGGCGACGAGGGCGAGCACGGCTTGGTCGTTGAGGCCGAGGTTGAGAATGGTGTCCATCATGCCGGGCATGGAATCGCGGGCGCCGGAGCGCACGGCGACGAGGAGTGGGGTGCCAGTGGTGGCGCCGAACTTCGTGCCCATGATCTTTTCCATGTTGGCGACGCCGGCTTCCATCTGCGCCTGGAGCGAGGAGGGATAGGTGCGCTTGTTGGCGTAGTAGTAAGTGCAGACCTCGGTGGTGATCGTGAAACCGGGAGGCACGGGGAGGGCGATACGCGTCATCTCGGCGAGGTTGGCGCCCTTGCCGCCGAGGAGATTCTTCATCGAGCCGTTGCCGTCGGCTTTTCCAGCGCCCCACGTGTAAACGTATTTGGGGCCTTTGGAGGCGGATTTTTTCTTCGCGGGAGCGGGAGCTTTCTTAGCTTTTGATTTAGCGGCCATGTGAGGAGTTGTGCGGTTGAAAAAACGGACGGGCTGCGGCGGGGCGCAGAAGGGAAGATGGAAAACGCCCGTGCCCCGCGCTGTCAACGGCGCAAGGGGGCGAAGTCCCATCCGGGGAAACCCGTAGGCGGAGCTACGATCACCGATCGCTTCACCATTGGCTTCGGCAAAGCCTGCCTTAGGGCCGCTCTTTTTGTTTTCTCAGGAGGATATCCAACTCGTCCTTGGCGTCCTCGTTGCCGCCGTCGGCCGCCGGTTTGAGCCAGCGCCACGCAAGATCGTAGTCCTTCGGCGTGCCGATCCCGTAGAGATACATGATGCCCAGTTTGGTCATGCCGACCTCATTGCCGTGTAGGGCTGATTTCTCAAACCAGCTCTTGGCCTGCACTTCATCTTTTTTCACTCCATTGCCGTCCAGATACATCAACCCCAAAGTCGCTTCCGCGATCGCGTCCTCGTATTCGGCCGCAGACAAGGCCAGCTCATGCGCTTTCTTGGGATCTCTGTCCACGCCCAAGCCTACGGAGTAGTGCCAAGCCAAGCTCGAAACCGCCCGTATGTTTCCGCGCGCTGCGGCCTGCCGATAAAGCTCAATTGCTCTTCCGATATCCTTTTCGACCCCTGCACCCATGCGATAGCACAACCCGAGGTGATATATGCCTTCGTCGTCTCCCGAATCGGCAGCGGATTTAAAATAGGTGACGGCGATTTCGGGATTCTTCGGCAGGCCAAACCCGTTCTGATACATATTTCCGATCCGAACTTGGGCCCGCGTATGGCCGGCTTGCGCGGCCGGTAGAACCCAGCGCAACGCTTCCGCATAGTTTTTCGTGACACCTTTCCCGAAATAATAGAGACCGCCGAGGTTGGTCATGGCGGTCAAATCCCCCTGTTCAGCAGATTCCCGGTAATGGATTAGCGCATTGCCGAAATTTTTTTCCACGCCCAAGCCTGATTCATACATCCAGCCCAGTAACCGCTGGGCCGAAGGATTTCCGCCGTCGGCTGCAGGTTGAATCCATCTCAGCGCTTTGCCGTAGTCCTTGGGGATTCCGCGGCCTTCGAGATACATGAATCCCAAATCACTCATGGCCTGCAAGGAACCACGGTTTGCCGCCTCTTCATACTCCGAAAAAGCCCGGCGAGGATCGGGTTTGCGCAAGGCTTGGCGGAGGAATGCGTCATCCAGCGCGGCTTTGACGGCGACCGGATCTAGGTCGTTGTCCAGTGCCTGATTCTTTGTCTCGGGTATCGCCACCGGCGGCAAATCCAGCGCAAAAATCGTTCCTCCGCTCGTCATCAAGGCGACGAAAAGGACGCGGACATGAAATTGGCGGTTCATTGTTGGGAAGAACGGCCGCATTGCGGCAGGCCGCTCCATTTGGGTTGGTCGCAAGGGGCGAATGGAGCAGCGGGCAGTGGTCTTTTTGATCCAAGGCCGATTTCAGCGCGTCGCCGAGGAAAAAAGAGGAGAGACCTGTTCAGAGGGACCGATGCGCTTGCCTACGCGCGTTGCTTCGGCCCGACTCAGCGACACCGCTCCGCTCGATGAAGCCCGCTTTCCACGATCATTTTTCCAGCGTCGCGGGGCGCTATGCGGATTTTCGTCCGCACTATCCGGCGGAGCTTTTCAATTATCTCGCGACACTCGTGGCGCGCGACGCTCTCGTTTGGGACTGCGCTGCGGGCAACGGCCAGGCCACGCGCGGGCTCGCGGAACGCTTTGCCCGCGTCGTCGCCACCGATGCGAGCGGCGAGCAAATCGCCTCAGCGCCGACGCTGCCCAACGCCGAGTTCCGCGTGGCGCTGGCGGAAGCGTCCGGCCTGCCCGCCGCGTCCGTCGGCCTCGTGACGGTGGCGCAGGCGTTGCATTGGTTCGACCTGCCACTTTTCTACGCCGAGGTAAACCGCGTGCTCCGGCCCGGCGGCGTGCTGGCAGTCTGGGCTTACGGCATCAACCGCGTCGAGGGCGAGGCGGTCGATGTGATCGTGCTGGATTTCTATGGCAATCTTCTCGGTCCCTACTGGCCGCCGTCGCGGCAACTCGTGGAGAGCGGCTATCGCACGCTGCCGTTTCCCTTCGCGGAAATCACGCCGCCGGTTTTTCGGATGGAAGTGCGTTGGACGCTCACGCGCTTGCTCGGTTATTTCAGCACGTGGTCGGCGACGACGCGCTACAGCAACGCCACCGGTGAAAATCCGCTGCCCGCGCTCGCGGAAAAACTCGCGCCTGCGTGGGGCGATGTGGACAGCCCGCGCCTCGTCGCCTGGCCGCTCACGCTGCGGATTGGGAAAACCAAGGGGTAGGCGGTCCCGTAGGGAACGCCATCAGTCCCCGCAATCGCGCTTCCGTTTTGGGGAAAACCACGCACGCTGCCGGCTCCCTTTGCCAACCCCGTGAGCGCCGACGACGAATCCAGCACCGAAGCCAAATCCGCCCACGCGGAGCTGGAGCCGCGCGAAAAAGCGATGGGCTTCTTCGATCACCTCGAGGAACTCCGCTGGACGCTGATCAAATGCGCGGTGACGTTCCTGATTTTCGCCAGCCTCATCGGCTATTTCCTCAAGGAGTTTAACGGCGTGCTCCTCTGGCCGTTGCTCTCGGTCAAGGCCAACTATCCCAACCTCACGCTCGATCTCGGCACTCAGACGATCATGGAGGGGTTCAACGTCGCGATCCAGATGTGCTTTCTCGGCGGATTCATCCTCTCGGCCCCGCTGTTTTTGCTGTTTATCGGACAATTCGTTGCGCCCGCGCTCACGAAAAAAGAGATGAAGGCGGTGGTGCCGATGTGCATCTCGGCGTTTTTTCTTTTTATGCTCGGGTCGGCGTTCAGCTTCTTTTTCCTCGTGCCGAGCACGATCAAGGTGTCGATCGAGCTGAACGATTTCTTTGGCTTCGCGATGCGGTGGACGCCGGGGAGCTACTACAGCTTGCTCACGTGGTTCGTGCTGGGCACAGGGGCGTCGTTTGAGTTTCCCCTCGTGATTATGCTGCTGGTGTGGCTCGGGCTGGTGACGACGGCGTTCCTCCGCAAATACCGCCGGCACGCCATCGTGGTAATTTTTATCATCGCAGCGGTCGTGACGCCCACGCCGGATCCGCTCAACCAGACGCTCTTCGCGGCGCCGCTCTACGTGCTCTACGAAATCGCGATCATCGCTTCGACGCGGGTCGAGAGGCGCCGGGCGGAACGGAAGGGGTAAGGGATGACGGCGGGGTTTGCCGGCGTGAAGCCTGACAACTGTAGAACCGACCGCCGGTGGGGCCTTACAGTCGGAGGCGCAAAAAAGCGCACGGCAAAAACCGTGCGCTTGGGCGAGGGTTGAAAAACTAAGGCGAGGCTACTTCTTCGCCTGCAGCTGGGCCTTGAGCACCACGCGGAACATCTGCACCGCGAGCCAGAACACCCCCGACATGCACGCGGCGCACAGGCCGCCGAAAAGCATGATCATCTTCGGGTCGCGCGACGGCACATGCGGGGCGACCAGCGAATAAAGGTAGAGGAAAAAAGCACCGACGAGCACGACGTCGACGACGAGGCTGACGGGCGAAGTGAGTTTTCCGAGCGGCGAAGACATGGCGGGATTGGAGAGGGGGAAGGACGGGGTTGTCCATGGAAAATTTGCGACGCGTGCTCGCGCCGCGATGCGACGTTGCACGAATCGTTTCCTCCTCTTCTATCGGATGCGATGGAAGGCCGATCAGACAACGCCCAGCGGAGCCGCGCGCTGGTCACCCAGATAAAACGCTCGCAGATTTTTCGCGACTACGAGGAGGCGTTTCGGGAGACGACCGGGCTGCCGCTCAACCTGCGGCCGATCGAGGCGTTCGACCTGCCGCATCATGGCGACCCAAAGGAAAATCCGTTTTGCGCGCTCATGGCGCAGACCAACCAGTCGTGCGCGGCGTGTCTCCAGCTCCAGAAAAAAGTCGAGGAGCAGGCGCGGCTGGAGCCGAAGACCCTCAAGTGTTTCGCCGGCCTCTGCGATTCCGCGGTGCCGGTGCGGGTGGGGGAGAACCTCGTGGCGTTTTTGCAGACGGGACAGATTTTGCTGCACACGCCGACGAAGGCGCAGTTTGCCCGCACCACGCGCCAGCTCGTGAAGTGGGGCACCGAGGTGGACCTGAAACGCCTGGAGGAGGCGTATTTTCAAACGCGCGTCCTCACCAAAAAACAATACGGCTCCATCCTGCGGCTGCTGACGATTTTCGCGCAGCACCTCTCTTCGCTCAGCAACGAGCTCAGCGTCAAGACGGCCGCGGCCGAATCGCCCTCCGTGACGAAGGCGCGCATCTTCATCGCCGCGCATCAGGACGAGGAGATTTCCCTCGGGCAGGTGGCGAGCGCGGTGAACATGAGCGCGTTTTATTTCTGCAAGACGTTCAAGAAGGCGACCGGCATGACGTTCACCGACTACGTCGCGCGCGTGCGCGTGGAGAAAGTGAAAAACCTGCTGCTCAATCCGCACAAGCGCGTGAGCGAGGCGGCCTACCAGGCGGGCTTTCAATCGCTCTCGCAATTCAACCGGGTATTCCGCCGCATCGTGGGCGAGGCGCCGTCGGCGTATCGGGAACGTCTGCACGGGGCGCGGCGGAACTAAAGCGGCCCCGCTTCACCCCGGCTGGGGTGCGCCCGGAAATCGCGCGGTGTTGGCAGAGCGAGCAGAACGCGTCGACTTCCCGGTGGGCCAGCGTGCGCACGGCGCGATAAAGCTCCGCGACGGAGGTGTCGCGCGCCGCGGGGTCCAGCGCCCGGGTGGCGGCTTGGGCGAGCACGAGCGCCTCGAGCATCGCCTGCTCACCCGCGATGAAGTGGGCGAGCAGCGGGTTGCGCCCGCACTGGCACGCCGCGCGCCCGGCGAGCAGGGGCGCCGACGGCCGATGGGCGCGCCGGGCGCGGCTGCCCTGCAGCAACGCGAAGACTTCATCGAGAGACCAGTCGATCAGGCGAATCATCATCTCGGCCTGCGCCAGCGGCGAGTTGACCGGCTCTCCGCGGAGCAGAATTTCCCAATGGGCACGGATGTGCGGGCGTCGGGCCTGCAGGGCTCGCACGAGGAATTTCTGCATGAGGGCAACTATGCCGCCGCACGCGGCTTTCCGCTGCGCGGCGATTGGCCAAGGGTGCGCATGGCTTGCCTGCGCAGATTTTGGCCAGCGCAAGAAACGCGCAGCCCTCACCAATCCGTGCGGAGCGGCGCTCGTGGCGCGCAGATATACTGGCTGCGCCCCGTAATTCGCGGAGCGGCCCATGCAAAAATGCCGGTCCGCTCTTCACGGATTTACCGGGCTCAATCCATGTCCGTCGTCCCCCTCACTCTCACCATCAGTCTCTGCCTCGTTTTCACCTTCGTGATTTTTTTCCTCTGCGAACATGCGCGCGGCCGGCTCAGCAGTGCCGAGCGCGATTCGCTCCTGCCGCTCGCGGAGGAGAAGCCGCAGGTCGTGCGACCGAAACGGGAGCACGATCACGATGGTTGCGGTTGTCATGACGGTCGCCGCGCGCCGTGCCCCGGCTGCCTCAAGTGCCGCGACTGAACCTCCCGTCTCTCCCATGCCCGATAAAAAAATCACCCTCGAATTTAACGACAAGGTCGTCCGCCAGTTCCTGCTCGCTTCCGTTATTTGGGGCGCCGTGGGCATGCTCGTCGGCGTGCTGATCGCATCGCAGCTCAACTACTGGCGGCTCAATTTCAACCTGCCGTGGCTCACCTTCGGTCGGCTGCGTCCGCTGCACACGAACGCCGTCATCTTCGCGCTCGTGGGCAACTCGATGTTCGCCGGCATTTACTATTCCACGCAGCGGCTTGTGAAGGCTCGCCTCGCGAGCGACTTCCTCTCGTCGCTCCACTTTTGGGGCTGGCAGGCGATCATCCTCGCGGCCGCGATCACGCTCCCGCTCGGCTTCTCGCGCGGCAAGGAATACGCGGAACTCATCTGGCCGATCGACATCGCCGTCACGCTCATCTGGGTCGTGTTTGCCGTTAACTTTTTCTGGACGCTCGCGCGGCGCCGCGAGCCGAGCCTCTACGTGGCGATCTGGTTCTACATCGCGACGATCATCACCGTGGCGATGCTCTACATCGTCAACCACCTCTCGATCCCCACGAGCCTGTTGCACAGTTATCCGGTCTTCGGCGGCGTGCAGGATGCGCTCGTGCAATGGTGGTATGGGCACAACGCCGTGGCGTTCTTCCTCACCACGCCGATCCTCGGCATCATGTATTATTTTCTGCCGAAGGCGGCGGAGCGGCCGGTGTATTCCTACCGGCTGTCGGTGATTCATTTCTGGTCGCTCGTCTTCGTCTACATCTGGGCCGGCCCGCATCACCTGCTGAACACCGCGCTGCCCGGCTGGCTCCAGACGCTCGGCATGACTTTCTCGCTGATGCTGTGGGCCCCCTCGTGGGGCGGCATGTTGAACGGCCTGCTCACGCTGCGCGGCGCATGGCACAAGCTTCGCACCGATCCCGTGCTGAAATTTTTCGCCGCGGCCGTGACCTTCTACGGCATGGCGACATTCGAAGGCCCGCTGCTGTCGATCAAGTCCGTCAACGCCCTCGCGCATTACACTGACTGGATCATCGCCCACGTCCACGCCGGCGCGCTCGGCTGGAACGGCTTCATGGCCGCGGGCATGATTTACTGGCTCGTTCCACGCCTGTGGAGCAAACCGCTCCACTCCCTCGCTCTCGCCAACCTCCACTTCTGGCTCGGGACGGTCGGCATTCTCCTCTATGTCGGCGCGATGTGGACGAGTGGAGTCGCCCAGGGCGTGATGCTCAACGCCACGACGGAGCACGGCACCGTGCTCGCCTATCCCAACTTCGTGGAGACGCTCACCGCCATCCGTCCGCTGATGCTGATGCGGGTGATCGGCGGCGGACTCTACCTCGCGGGCT
>JANYBX010000333.1 GCA_025360615.1 Opitutia bacterium | reverse complement strand
ATCGTGTTGATGGTTTCCTTCAGCTCGAGAATCTCGCCCTTCACGTCGACCGTGATTTTCCGCGACAAATCGCCGCGCGCCACGGCCGTGGTGACACCGGCGATGTTGCGCACCTGTGCCGTGAGATTCGACGCCATGGCGTTCACCGAGTCGGTCAAATCCTTCCACGTGCCCGACACGCCGGGCACGACGGCCTGGCCGCCGAGCTTGCCTTCCGTGCCGACGTCGCGCGCCACGCGTGTCACCTCGGCGGCAAACGACCGCAGCTGGTCCACCATGACGTTGATCGCTTCCTTCAACTGCAAAATCTCGCCGCGCACATCGACCGTGATTTTTTTCGACAAGTCGCCGTTCGCGACCGCGATGGTCACGTCGGCGATGTTGCGCACCTGCGCCGTGAGATTGCCGGCCATCTGGTTGACGGACTCGGTCAACTCCTTCCACACGCCCGACACGCCCTTGACCTGCGCCTGGCCGCCGAGCTTGCCCTCGGTGCCGACCTCGCGCGCCACGCGGATCACCTCGACGGAAAACGCGCCAAGCTGGCCGACCATGCCGTTCACGAGTTTGGCGTTGCGGAGATATTCGCCCTTCAACGCGCGGCCATCGAGATCGAGCGGCATGGCCTGCGTGAGATCGCCCTTGGCGACCGCGCCGATGACGCGGCCGACCTCGACGGTGGGCTGCGAGAGTTCGTCGACGAGCGTGTTGATCGCCTCGATCCGCTCGGCCCAGCTGCCGACGGCGTCGCCGAGGGCGAGGCGTTCGCCGATCTTGCCCTCTTCACCGACGTTTTTCCGCAGGCGCACGAGGCTCTTGTTGAAACCTTCCATGCGCATGGTAATCGCATTGAGGCTCTCCGCTACCTTGCCCTCGAGGCCCGACCAGTCGGACGGCAGGCGCTGGGAAAAATCGCCCTCGCGCACAGCCGTCAGCGACGCCACGAGATGCCGCATGAAGGCATCGTGAGTGAGAGGTTCAGCCCGGGAGGCGCGATTCGACGCGAGGGGCTTCCGTTTTTTGGGGGCGGCGGCGGGGGTCCGATTTTTCATGGGGAGGCTGGGAGGGAGAGGAGAGGGGAAAAACGAATTTCGCGGGCGGCTGCGGTTCCGTCCGACCGACAAAACCACGGCACGCAAAAGAAATCTTCCTGTTCAGGCCAAATCGTCGTGAGCGAAGTTTCAAGCCCAAGCACCGCCAAAATTCGCCGACGCCGTCCCTTCCGTCTGGGCATCGCAAAGCCCCGCTGACGACTGGGACGCGCGCAGCCAAAGCTATTTTCCTCCGTTGAAGCTGAGAAAACCACAAAAGGAAGCTGCCTTAACTGAAAGGTTTCACCGCCTCAGGTTCCGCTGGGCCCGCGATTTTGGGAGCGAATCCCGAGGATTGCCCCGATCCCCGGAGAACGCTGTGAATTAAAACCGTTCCCGATCTCAGGGATACCGGCTAGGCGCGGCCGGGCTGGAAGGGGGATCGAAAAAAACCAGTTTCCGGTTTCCCGGAGCACCGATCAACGCCACCGTGCGATCTGGAAAGAGGGCGAGGAGCTGTTGGTCATCGATTATCTTGACCGTGCTGGTTGAGGAGACCGGTGCCATGGGCGGGCCGGCGGGTTGTGGACCGTGCTTCGGCGCCAGCAAGGCCAGGAGTGCGGCGACCGCGGTGGAAGCCGCGACGGCGGAAACCAAGGCGCGCCGTTTCCTCCGGGCGTGGAGCAGGGAGAGCCCGCGGGCGAGCGAGGCCTCGCGGAGGTGTTCAACGTTTTCGTCGGCGAGAAGTTCACGCAGCAGGCGGTCTTGATCGGGGCGGTTCATGAGGATGCGCGGAGTTTCTGCCGGACGCTTTCGCCCAGCTGCCGACGCAGGCGGCCGAGACGCGATTCCACGGCCTTTTCGGTGAGCCCGGCTTGGGCGGCGAGCTCGGCGATGGTTTCACCCCGGAGATATTTGCCTTCGACGAGGTCGCGGTCGGAGGAGGGCAGGGTGGCGAGGGCCTCGGCGAGTTGGGCGCGAAGATGGTCGGGCGCGGGCGAAGGTGCGGCGTCGGCAAAAAGCGCCGGCCGGCCGAGCGCGAAATCGCGGAGGCGGGCGAGATAGCGGCGCTGCTTGCGACCGCCGTCGCACGCAGCGCTGCGGGCGATGGCTTTCAACCAGCTCCAGAAAATTTCCTCGTTTTCAAATTCCCGGGCATGGCGAACGACGCGCAGCAGCGTTTCCTGCAAGGCATCTTGGGCCGCGTGCGCCTCGCCGCGCGTGAGGACCAGGAGGAAATGGTAGAGCCGGTCGAAATAGAGCCCGTGAAACTCGCGAAAGGCCGCGTCGTCCCCCGCCGCAAGCCGACGCGTGAGGGGTGCAATGCTCACGCCTGTCGGCTCGCTCGAGTCGGCCTGAGACACGGCAGGATGGGCGTTCAATGAGCCGGCGAAGGAGATGAAGGCGGCGGGCGTCACTGCTCCTTGGCTAGGGGGATTTTTCGAGGGCGGCGATCACCTTTCGGGTGAGGTCGATGGCATCCACGCTGCCGGTGACGACGAAAAGATTGGTGCCGGCGTGGTATCTGAACTCGGGGAGTTCGTCGGGCTTCACGCGGAGAGTGGTGCGCACGGCGTCCTGGATTTGCTCGATCAGTTTGTTGGTGTCGGACACGACCGTGGTTTTCGCCATTTGGGCCTTCTCAATTTCGAGGCGTTCCCGTGCTTCGACCAATTTTGGATGCTGGTCTGTGTAGCGATTTTTAAAAACGGAAATCTCCGCTTCCAGACGACGGATGACTTCTTCAGCGCCAGCATTGGAGCGGGCTTGTTTTACGACGGTGCTCAGGTTGAAAACTTCTGTCGTCCGGTGGTTGCTCGCGGGACCTTCCGCCACCAGCAGGAAATCGTTTTCGCTGAAACCGCGGACGACAAATTTGCGACCGCTCGCCTCGGAGAAAGCCATCAGCACGCTATCCAGGGGCTGGCGGGCATTGGGAAGTTCATCGAAGATTTTGGTTTTGCGCAACGTGAGGGCCAGGTTGTCGATGACGACGTTTTCGACGCCCACGATCGTGATGTTGGCATCGGGAAAACGTTTGGCGACGAGATCGACAAGGTTGCGCACCGTCGCCGGGACGTTTTCGCCGTTGCGGGAAAACACGCCGTTCGTGATGATGAGGCGGTCATCGGCGGAGGTCTTTCGCGCGGGAGCGGGAGGCGACTCCGCGGCTTCGGCCCCGAATGAGGGTGAAAGGAGAACAGGCAGCAGGGCGATGCAGACGAGGCGAAACGAGCTGAGAAGCGAAGAATTCATGGTGAGAGGAATGGAACCGGCGGTTTTGCCGGGCTTCATCTCCTACACGTCCCTCGCACGCGGAATCCTGCAAAAATTCGTTCGCGCGGGTGAATTCAGCTCAGTTTTCCAACAGCACGATCTCCCGTGTGCCGTCCCGATGCGGAAGCAGGAGCAGCGGTTGATCGGGCAACTGCGCGAGCAATTCGTCGTCGGACATGATCTCATAGGAAGCATGAGGGCTGGCCGGCGGGGGCGGTGTTCGGAAGACAAAGCCGAGCGTCAGGACGGCGGCGATGCTGGCGACGGCACCCAAGGCGTGCAGGCCGTGGCGGTGGCGGCGGCGCTGGCGGGCGAGGGCCGCGGCCTCGCGGGCGTGGCGCGCCATCGGGCCGTGGGTCCAATCCTCGTGCAGCGTGTCGGCGAGCAATTGGGCGTGGCGGGTGGATTTTTCAGTCATGGCGCGAAAGGGAGGCGAGCAGGTGTGGCGGCGCAGTTCGGCGCGGGCGCGGGTGAGGCGTGACTCGATGGCTTTGGGAGAGGTGGAAAGTTTTTCCGCGATGGCGCGCACGTCCGCGCCGGAAAAATACTTGGCTTCCAACAGGGCGCGGTCTGCGGGGTTGAGTTGCTCCAGGGCTTGGTCGAGGAAGTGGTGCAGCCGGTCGTCTTCTGCGTCGGCGGTGGCGGCTGACTCGGTGGGATCGGCGTGGCGCCGAGTGAGGAGATTCCAAAAGCTGCGGCGACGCCGAAGGCAGTCGTGGAGAGCGGAACGGGTCACGATGCGCAACCAGCCCGCGAACATCGCCGGCTCGTCGCACGGGCGGGCATGGCGCGCGATGCGGAGGTAGGTTTGCTGCAGGGCCTCGGTGGCGAGGTCGTGGTCGCAGTGTGTCGCGGCGAGGAGGTGGCGGAAAATCCCCGGGCCGTAGTCGCGGTGAAACTGCGCCCAGGCGTCGTCGTCGCCGCGCGCGAGACCGGAGGTGAGGGCGCGCAAGGGGGATGCTTTCGCTTCCGCCGGGGAAAACGGCAGCACGGCGGGGGCGAACGATGCGGCGCGGGGAACGGTCACTTTTTTTCGAGCGGCGGCAGCACGGCTTTGGAGGCTTCGCGCTGTTCCCGGCGGCGTCTGACTTCCTGGGACACGGTGTCGAGCCGGGCCTGCTCCTCGGCCGGCGACCCCGAGAGGGGAGAAAGTGACTCTGAGGGCGAACGCAGATATTCGTAGCGGGCGCGGGCGGTGGCGGTGGGGTTGAGCTGCGGGATCAATTGCGTCGCGATGGTGATCGCTTCCGGCGGGCCGTAAACGAAGAGGAGTTTGGTGGCGGGATGATATTTGAAACGCACGAGCTTGGCGTCGTGAGCCGCATCGGCCGCCCATGCGGTGCTGATGGCATCGGTGATATCGTCGACCGACACGCTTGGGAGATACGGGGCGAGTTGGTAGGCTTGAAACGTGGGCGCGGGCGGAGCGTAGCTCGGCGACGGGCTGGTGTTTTTCGTGAGCACGAAAATATTCGGGCTGGCCAAACTGAGAGTGAGTTCGCGCGGACGGAGGAGTCCGTTCAACGCCACGGCGAGCGAGGCAGGGTCGGCATTGCGGAGTGAAAAGGGAGGAAGGATAACTTCCTGGTGGGCCTTTTCACCGATGAGATTGAAGGTCGCGTTGTCCGAGGCGTTGATGACGGAGACGAGTTCTGCAACGGAGCCGCCGGGGAAAACGATATTGATTGAGGGAGATTTGGGCTTCGGCGCGGGCGCGGTGTCGGCGGGCGCTGAGGGCGTGGCGTCGGAAGCGTGGGAAACCGAACTGGCGCCGGCGAGAAGGAGCAGGCAGGCGATGCGGAGCGGAGTTTTCATGGAAGGGGAGGGGAAGGCGTTGAATCGTAGCTTTCACTAATACGCGGGCCGACGCCGAATCCTTCGCGAATTCCGGGAAAAAGAAAAGCCGCACGCGGGGAGGCGGGCGGCTTTTGAGTGGGTTTAAGGTAGGAGCCTGCTTGCAGGCGATTTCACGTTGATCCGTGTTCGGCGTCGCTCATCGCCTGCAAGCAGGCTCCTACCTCGGATTTGCTCAGCTCGCGAGCTTCGGCGTCTCGGCGAGCGCAGCGTCGAGCGAGGCGAGGAGCGAGGCGATGGTGGCATCGGTCTCGTCGCCCATGTTGGAGATGCGGAAGGTCTTTCCCTTCAGTTTTCCGTAGCCGCCATCGATCACGAGCTTGTGCTTCGATTTCAGGATTTTGTTCAGCGCGCCGAGGTCGATGTTCAACGTATTGACGAAGCAGTTGAGCGTGACCGAGCCGAAGCCTTCCTTCGGGAAAAGCTTAAAACCTTTCGCGAGGGCCCAGTCGCGCACGGTTTTGTTCAGGCGCGCGTGACGGGCAAAGCGGGCGTCGAGTCCCTCGGCCTTGATGTCGTCGAGGATGGATTTAAGCGCGTAGATCAGCGGGATCACGGGCGTGCTGGGCGTCATGCCGTTTTCGTGGTTCTTCTGGAACTCGACGAAATCGAAATAATAGCCGCGGTCAGGAATGCTGGCGGCGCGGTCGAGCGCGCGTTTCGAGGCGGAGATGAGCGAGAGGCCGGGCGGAAGGGCGAGGGCTTTTTGCGAGCCGGTGATAAGGACGTCGATGCCGAGCTCGTCCTTCTTGATCGGCACGGCGCTGAATGAGCTGACGGTGTCCACGATTGAGATGACGTCGGGAAACTCGCGCACGACGGCCATGATCGCGGGCAGATCGCTCATGCAGCCGCACGAGGTTTCGTTGTGGATGAGGGTGATCGCGTCGTAGGCGCCGGTGGCGAGTTCGCGGCGGACGGCCTCGGGATCGACGGGCTGGCCCCAGTCGAACTTGAGCGCGGTGGCCTGCTTGCCGCAGCGGAGGGCGACGTCGTTCCACTTGTCGGCGAAGGCGCCGTTCATGCAGGTGAGAACTTTCTTTTTAACGAGATTTCGGAGGGCGCCTTCCATCGAGCCGAACGCGCTGCTGGTCGAGAGGTAAACCGGATCCT
>JANYBX010000232.1 GCA_025360615.1 Opitutia bacterium | reverse complement strand
CCGCGAAATCCGGATGACCCGTCATCGGGCACACTGAGGTGAACTCGTGGTGCGTGTGCGCGATCACAAAATCGCGATGCGGCGCAGGATTGGGAAACGTTTCGAGAATCTTCGGGTCGGCCATGATGGGAAAAGTAGTGGGTGGCGAGTAGCGGGTAGCGAGTAGAAATACCGGTAAACGCACCCGTTTTTCTCCCGACGTTCTATCGCGCCGCATCCTCGGATGCTCGCTACCCACTACTCGCTACTCGCTACATTTCGCGCCTTTCAGGCGCTACGTCGCCGTCTCCGTGAAACGCGTTTCACGGATGACCGTGATCTTGATCGTGCTCGGGTATTGCAGCTCGGCCTCGATGCGCGCGCGCAGCTCCTTCGCGATCTCTCGCGCGCGGTCATCCGTCACTTGTTGCGGGGCCACGACCACGCGAATCTCGCGGCCGGCTTGGATCGCGAACGCTTGCTGCACGCCCTCCACCGCGAGCGCCAGTTTTTCCAGCCGCTCGAGCCGCTGGATGTAGCTCGTCATCGACTCCGCGCGCGCACCCGGCCGGGTGGCGGAAATGGTGTCCGCCAAAATCGTCAGCCCCGCGTAGATGGTCTCGGGCTTCACCTCTTCGTGATGCGCGGCGACGGCGTTGATCACGATCGGCGTCTCGCCATAGCGCTTGATAAACTCGGCGCCGATGAGCGCGTGGCTGCCCTCGTGCTCGCCCGGCACGGCCTTGCCGATGTCGTGCAGCAGGCCGGCGCGTTTCGCGAGATTCGGGTCGAGCCCGAGCTCACTCGCGATGAGCGACGCGAAAAACGCCGTCTCCACCGAGTGGTCGAGCACGTTTTGGTTGTAGGAGAAGCGGTATTTTAGTTTCCCGAGCAGCTTGATGATCTCGGGGTGCAGGCCGTTGATGTTGAGCTTCGTCACGGCGTCTTCGCCGGCTTGGGTCGTGACGAGGTCGATCTCGTCGCGCGCGCGCTGCACGAACTCCTCGATGCTCGTCGGGTGGATGCGGCCGTCTTTCACCAGCGCATCGAGCGCCGTGCGCGCGATCTCGCGGCGCACCGGGTCGAAGGACGACAGCAACACGAGCTGCGGCGACTCGTCGATCAGCAGCGTGACGCCCGTCGCCGCCTCGAAGGCTTTGATGTTGCGCCCCTCGCGTCCGATGATGCGGCCCTTCATCTCCTCCGTCGGGAGCGGCACGAGCGTGGCGGTCAGGTCGTTGTTCGGCTTGCTCGCGATGCGCTGCATCGAGGCGATCAGGATGCGCCGCGCCTCGGTTTGCAGTTCCTGCTCGGATTTTTCGAGGGTGATCCGCCGCATCGAGCGCAACTCGTCCTGACACTCCAGTTGCACCTCTTCGCGCAAAGTCCGGCGGATCTCCTCCGCGTCCATCTGGGAAACGCCCTCGAGGCGCTTGCGCACGCTCTTCGAGAGCGCGCGGATGGCATCGCGCGCCTGCTTCACGGCGGCGGTCTCGCGGTTGATGCGTTCCTGGCGCTGCTCCAGCTGGTAGTCGAGCAGCGCCAGCGATTCCTCGTGGGCGCGAATCTCGCGCAGCCGGATATCGGACTCGATTTCGCGGCGGTCAAACTCGCGGTTCACCTCGGCGCGCTTTTCGGCGATTTCCGCCTCGGCCTTTTGCTTTAGCTCCTCCGCGCCCACCGCCGCCTCGCGCCGCGCCACCTCGATCAGCTCCGCCGCCTGCTCGTGCGCCACGCGCCGGGTGTTTCGCGCAAACGCCCACACGCCGAAAAAACCAAGGGATACGCCCACGACAATTGACAGCGAGAGCGACCAGTCGAACGAGTCACTCTCAGCGATCAGGAAGGCGAAGTCGGCTGCGCTTACTGACGTCAAGGTGCGGCAACGTAGGCGCGGCCTCGCAAAGCTCAAGCCTTTCTCCGGTCGAAAAACACGCACCGCCGCCCGGATTCTCCCGCGCCGGTGTCACGCCGCTTCACTGCGACCGCAACGGCTTTTGAAAACCCGTCAGTGTCCCATCCAGCACCGCCTGCACGCGCG
>JANYBX010000201.1 GCA_025360615.1 Opitutia bacterium | reverse complement strand
CCGGGCTCAAGCCGATTCCGGGCGTCGAGTTTCTCGATCGCAAGGGCCAGCCCGTTGTCTCGTGCGTCGAGCCCGTCGCCGAAATCGTGCAGGAAGTCGTCGCCGCCGCTCCCGTCGAGGGTGCTGCTCCCGCTGCCGGTGCTGCTGCGCCCGCCGCTGGTGCCGCTGGCGCTGCCGCTCCCGCTGCTGGCGATGCCAAGGCCGCCGCTCCCGCGGCCGGCGCCAAACCCGGCGCCGCTCCGGCCGCCGGCGCGAAGCCCGCTGCGCCCACCAAGAAGTAAGCGTTTTCCGAACCGCCCGCGCGCCGCTTCATCCCGGCGCGCTCGGCGGATGTTCTTTGAGTCATGTCCATCTCGCTCGTCGTCGGTCTGGGTAATCCGGGCCGCGACTACGCGCACACCCGCCATAATCTCGGTTGGATCGTCCTCGAAGCCCTCGCCAAAAAGCACGGGCTCAGCTGGAAAACCCAATCGACATTCGACGCCGAAATCGCCCGCTGGGATTTCGCCCCGGGCCGTATGCTCTGGCTGGCGAAACCGCTGACGTTTATGAACGACAGCGGCACGTCCGTCGCAGCTCTCGCTCGGTTCTACAAACTGGCTCCCGCGTCGGTCGCCGTCGTTTACGACGACATCAATATCGACCTAGGGCTCGTCAAAGTGTCCGTGACCGGCAGTGCCGGCGGGCACAATGGTGTCGCCAGTGTGCTCGAGCATCTTGGCGACGGGTTTGCCCGCTATCGCCTCGGCATCGGCCCGAAACTGCCCCCCCAGATGGACCTCAAGGACTTTGTCCTCGGAAAATTCACTCCCGATCAACTCACTCTCATCGACCAAAAAATCACTCACCATCTCCAAGGTTTGGAATTGCTGCTCACCCACGGCAGCGACCACGCCATGAACCAACTTAACCGCAGAGACCCATCATGAATCCGACCAAACGTAATTACCGCGCGACCTTCATCCTCGACAACCGCGGCAAGGAAGACTCCGTCGAGCAGCTCATCGAAGGCGTGAAAAACGAAATCACCGCCGTGCAGGGTGAAATCACCAACGTCGAGAACATCGGCCGCAAGGATTTCATCCGCGTGACCGATCCGAAGCTCACCAGCGCGACCTACGTCCAAGTCGCCTTCAGCGCCCCGGCCGCCGGCCCCGCGCAGCTCAAGGAGCGCCTCCGCCTCAACCACAGCGTTTACCGCACCTTCGTCGAGTCCGTCTAAGGACGGCCCGCTAGGCGCGCCCGCTCCCCATGGCCTACCTCAACAAAGTCTTCCTCATCGGCAACCTCACGCGCGATCCCGAGCTCCGGGTCACGCCGAAGGGCACTGCCATCTGCCAGTTCGGCCTCGCGGTGAACCGGCAGTTCAAGGACGAGTCGGGTGCCACGCGCGACGAGACGACTTTCATCGACATCGAGGCATGGGGCAAACAGGGCGAACTCGTTTCGAAATATCTCACCAAGGGCAGCCCCGCGATGGTCGAAGGCCGGCTCAAGCTCGACCAATGGGAAGATAAAACGAGCGGCCAGAAGCGCAGCAAACTCAAGGTCGTCCTCGATAACGTCCAGTTCCTCTCCACCCGTGGCGGCGCCGCTGCGGGCGCGGGCGGGGCAGGGGCCTCTGGCCCGTCGGCTCCGAGTGACGATGTGGATCAGACCTCACCCGAGCGCCATTCACCGCCGCCGCGCGCCGCGGCCCAGAAGCCGCCCACGGCCGGCAATATGGACGAAGACGTGCCGTTCTAATTCGAGTCACTCCGAACCCGTTTCATTTTCCGAAAACAAAAATTTTCAACAACCCACCAGTTATGGCTACCAGCGAAATCCTCCTCCTTAAACCCGTCGAAGGCCTCGGCGGCGAAGGCGACCAAGTTAAAGTCCGCGCCGGCTACGCGCGTAATTTCCTCCTCCCCGGCGGCTACGCGGCGCCTCTCACGGCTTCGAACCGCAAGCGCGTGGACGCCCTCAAAAAGCGTCGCGCCGAGCGCGAGACGCATGAACTCGGCGGAGCCCAAGAGCTGGCCAAGCAGCTTGAGAAGGTGAGCCTCGCGTTCGCCGTCAAGACCGGCGAAGGCGGCAAGATGTTCGGCGCGATCACGACGGCCGACATCCACGAGAAGCTCGTCGCGGCCGGCCACGCCATCGACAAGAAGAAGATTCACCTCCACACGCCCGTGAAGACCCTCGGCCAGCACACCGTGAAGGTGAAGCTGCACTCCGATGTCTCCGTCGATCTCAACTTCGACGTCGTCTCGGAAAATCCGATCGAGGTCGCTCCCGTCGCCGAGGCGAAGCCCGCCTTCAAGGGCGAGAGGAAGTAATCCGGTCGCTCCCGTTTGACCGAAGGCCGCGTCGCAAGATGCGGCCTTCGTGTTTTCCGAGTGAACCGTTTGTGGACAAGTCGCCCTTGCGAGTCCTCCCACGCCGCCCCTGAATCGCCGCCCCCGCATGGCCGAAGATTTTTCTCCCGCTCCCCGCCGCTTCGACGGTGCGCCCGCCGCCTTCACCGGCCGCACGCCGCCGCACAGCTTGGAAGCGGAGGAGTATCTGCTTTCCTGCTGTTTGCTCGACGGCGCGGACGTGATCTCCCGCGCGCTGGAGGCTCGGCTGCGGCCGGAGTCGTTTTACCTCGCGGCGCATGGCATCATTTTCGAGCGGTTGCTCGATCTCTACAACCGCCAGACGCCGATCGACGTGGCGGTGCTTTCCGAGGATTTGAAGACGGTGAAGCTGCTCGACGCCGTCGGCGGCTATGCGTTTCTCACGCAGGTCAGCAGCCGCATCCCGACGACCGCGCAGGCCGGCTACTTTATCGACAAGGTCCGCGAGCTTCACCTGCTCCGCGAACTGATCAAGTCCGCGACCGGCGCCGTCGAGGAGTGCTACGCCTTTTCCGGGGGAATCGACGAGTTTGTCGACCAGATCGAGCAGCGTATTTTCAACGTCACCCAGAATCGCGTGAGCGAAAGCGCGAAGCCGATGCGCGAGCCCACGCGCGAGGCGATGAACGTCATCACGAAGATGATGATGAAAAAGGGCGAGATGACCGGCGTCACTTCCGGTTTCAAGGATCTCGATGTGCTCACGTGGGGTTTCCAGAAGCAGGAAATGATCATCCTCGCGGCGCGTCCCTCGATGGGCAAAACCTCGCTCGCGCTCAACATCGCCGAAGCTGCCGCCATGCCCCACAAGGGCGAGGCGGTGGGCGTGCTGGTGTTCTCGCTCGAAATGAGCGCGGCCCAGCTCGCCCTCCGCATGCTCTGCTCGCGCGCGCGGGTGAACATGAAGCTGCTGCGCGACGGCCTGCTCTCGAAAAACGGCGACGAGCAATCCCGCCTTCTGCACGCGGCGGACGAGTTTTCGAAATCCCCCATCTTCATCGACGATTCCAGTGCGCTTTCGATCATGCAGCTCCGCGCGAAGGCCCGCCGCATTCATGCACGGCACCCGCTGGGCTTCATCGTCGTCGACTACCTGCAACTTCTCGCCCCGACCGACTCGAAGATGCCCCGTGAGCAGCAGGTGGCCGAGGCGTCGCGCGGCTTAAAAGCACTCGCGAAGGAACTCAATCTGCCCGTCCTTGTATTAAGTCAGCTGAACCGCTCGTCGGAAAAGGAGAACCGCACGCCCAAGCTGGCGGATTTGCGCGAATCCGGCTCCATCGAGCAAGACGCCGACGTTGTCCTCATGCTCGCCCGACCCAAAGACGCAGACGAAAAATTCCAAGTCGCCGCCGACTCGGCCGAGTTAATCGTTGCCAAGCAGCGAAACGGACCGGTAGGAGAATTGAAGCTTACGTTCCTAAGAGACATCACCCGCTTTGAAAACTACACCCAGTAACCCTGTGCGCAGGGTCACCCGCCTTCTTTTTGTTTTTTGCTCGTTCGCGATTGCGGGCTTGGGACTGGGGCAGGCCCAGCCGCCGGCGGCGGCGAACGCTCCCGCGCCGGGCGCAGGTTACAAAGTCGGCACCGTCACGGTGAAATTTGTCGGCACGGCCAACGTCGATGAGCAGGTCATGCGCGCCAACATGCAGGTGCGCGAGGCCGGCGATCTCGACGATACGATGCTCGACCGCGACATCCGCTCGCTCTACCGCACCGGCCTGTTCGAGTTCATCGAGATCAAGCGCGAATCCGTGGACGAGAAGACGTTTAACCTCGTGGTCGAAGTGACGCCGAAATTCCGCGTACTCGCCGTCCGCTTCGAGGGCAATAAAAAGGTCAAGAGCACCCGCCTTGAAAAGGAAGTGAAGTCCAAGCCCAACACCTCGCTCGACGAGCGCCTAGTGAAGGAAGACTCCGAAAAAATCCGCGAGTATTACCAGAAGTCCGGTTACAATCAGGTCTCCGTCACCTATGCGGTGGAGCGCGACCGCGCCACCGGCTTTGGCACGATCATTTTCAAGACGAAAGAGGGCGACAAGGTGAAGATCGCCGACATCCGTTTCGTCGGCAACGCGCACGTCAAAGCCAAGAAACTCAAGGGCGAGATGGAGACGAAAAAATGGTGGATGTTCTCCTGGCTCACCGGCTCCGGCCGCCTGAAGGACGAGGAGTTCGAGGACGACCTCGACAAATTGCGCGATTACTATCGCGAGCACGGCTACCTCGACGTCGAGATTTCCCAGGACAAAGTCGTCTTCAGCTATCCCACGCCGCAAAAACTGGTCCTCACGATCAGCATCACCGAAGGACACCAATATCACATCGGCACCGTTGAGTTCAGCGGCAACAAGCTTTTCACCTCGGCTCTACTCAAGCGCGTGGCGCGCCAAAAGAGCGGTTTCATTTTCACGCCCTCGAAATTGGACAAGGATGTCGAGCGCCTGCAGGATTTTTACGGCAAGGACGGCTATCTTGACACGCAGGTCCGCCTGACCCGCAAGGCCAACGTCGGCACCGGCAATATCGACATCGAATACGCGGTGAACGAGAGCGAAAAATTCAACGTCGAGTCGATCATCATCGAGGGTAACGCCAAGACCAAGAGCACGGTCATCATCCGCGAGCTCGTCCTCGGGCCGGGCGATGTCTTTAGCACGGTCCTGATGAAAATCAGCAAGCTCCGCCTCGATAACACTCGCTTCTTTGAGGACGTGAACGTGACGCCCCAGGAGACGAATATCCCCGGCCGGCGCAACCTCCGCGTCGCCGTCAAGGAAGGCCGCACGGGCAATCTCACCTTCGGCGCCGGCTTCAGCTCGCTGGAGCGCGCGACGGTCTTCGCGGAAATCTCCCAATCCAACTTCGACCTCTTTAACCGCCACTCAATCTTTCAGGGCGACGGCCAGAAGTTCCGCCTCCGCCTGCAGCTTGGCACGCGTTCCAGCGAGGCGGTTCTCTCGTTCGAGGAGCCGTGGCTCTTCCAACAGCAGCTCGCGCTCGGGTTCAGCGTTTTCCGGACGAGTTCGGAGTTCAACAGCTCGTTCTACAACCAAATCGAAACGGGGGTCGAAGTTTATCTCCGCAAGCGGCTGTTCGAGCTCGTCGAAGGCAAGCTCTCCTACACCTTCGAGATCATCGACATTCAGAACGTGGCGGCCGGCGCGCCGGCTGCCATTCGAGCGAGCAGCAACGCGATTTCGAAAGTCGGTTTCCAGCTGCTCCGCGATACGCGCGACAAGATCGTCAACACCACGTCGGGCAACCGCGTCGAAATCAACACCGACCTCGCGGGCGGCCCGTTCGGGGGAGACGACAATTTTTACCGCTTCGAATTCCGCGGCTCGCAGTTCTTCCGCGTGTTCGAGGCCCAAGAGCAGGTGCTCGCTCTCATCGCGCGCGGCGGCGTCGCGCAGAACTACGGCCGATCGAAGACGTTGCCTTACTACGATGCGTTCTACCTCGGAGGTCCCTACACCTTGCGCGGTTTCGAGAACCGCGATGTCGGCCCGGTTGACCCAACCGCTGGCGAGCGCATCGGCGGTAAAACATACGGTTTTTTCAGCGCGGAATACTCCGTGGACATCGTCAGCCCCATCCGCTTCGCCATTTTTTACGATGCCGGCTTCGTGAACCGAGAGGCCTACGACTTCAGCCCGGTCCACTATAACGACAACTTCGGCTTCGGCCTGCGCCTCTTCGTGGCCGGCGCGCCGCTCAGCCTCGACTTCGGCATTCCCATCACCGGCACCAAGGAGACCACGAGGAGCGGAATCACGGTGGATAATAAGAAGGGCAATCAATTCAATTTTTCCTTTGGCACGCGCTTCTAAATACGCTCCCATCTCCCGTCTTTTCTCCCAAACACACTCATCATGAAGAAACCCATCCAAACCCTATCAGCGCTGGCCGTCTTTGGTCTCAGCGCTCTCATCTCCCAAGCCCAACCCGCCCCGAAGCTCCTCGTGGTGGACATGGCCAAGCTTTACGACACGCACTACAAGACCGAGGAGCAAAACGGCAAACTCCGCGCCGACGAGCAGAAGGCTCAGGAAGAAGTCGAGAAGATGAACAAAGAGGGCAACACCCTCGTGGAAGACTACAAGAGCCTCACGGAACAGTCGAACAACCCCGCGCTCACCGCGGATGCCAAGGCCAAGTCGCAAGCCGACGCGCAAAAGAAACTCGAGGAAATCCAGCGCAAGAAAAACGACATTAATACTTTTGCCCAGAACACGCAGCGCTCGCTCCAGCAGCGCCTCCAGACCTTCCGCACGCTGATGCTCGAGGAAATCAGCAAGACCGCCTCCGAGATTGCCAAGCGCAAGGGCGCCACGCTCCTCCTCGACAAGGCCGGCCCCACGCTCATCGGCGTTTCGAACGTGATCTATTCCGATGCCGCCTACGAAATCACCGACGAAGTGATGAAGGAAATTAACAAGGACCGTCCCGCCGGTTTGCCAGCGGCGGCTCCTGCTGCTGCTCCTGCTCCCGCGGCTACCACCGATTCGATGAAGATCGCCGTCCCCGGCGTCTCGCCGAAGAAGTAAGAATTTCCCAGTCGTTTCTTTTTCGAAACTCCGCCCTTCAACGGGCGGAGTTTTTTTATGCCCCAGTCTTGGAGCATTGCGCCACGGTGCCAAACACCCACGCTCGTTTCCATGCAGGTCGAGCTCACCCTTGAAGACATCCGCACCATCGTTCAACCGCAAGAGACGCGCGGCACCACCACCGAACGCATCCTCGGCATCGCCGCGTTGACGGCCGCCGCGCCGGGCGACCTCTCGTTTCTCGGCAATCCCAAATATAAAGCCGACGTGGCGCAGTCGCGCGCCTCGGCGCTCCTTTTACCCCTCGGGTTTCCCGCCGAGCCGCAACCGAATCAGGCGCTTCTGCTGGTCGAAAATCCCTCCGCGAGCCTGGCGTTAATTTGTGCGCGGATCGAGCAGCAGCTCTGGCCCAAGCCCGCCCCCGGCGTCCATCCCACCGCGCACGTTGCGCCCGGTGCGCACGTGGCCGCCAGCGCGAGCATCGGACCGCTGTGCGTGGTCGAAGCCGGCGCCCGCATCGGCGAGCGAACGCACGTGCAGGCGCAGGTTTTTGTGGGCCGTGGCGCGGTGGTCGGCGACGATTGCTGGCTGATGCCCGGCGTGATCGTATCGGCCGAGTGCGTGCTGAAAAACCGCGTGCGGTTGCAACCCGGCGTCGTGATCGGCTCGGATGGCTTTGGCTATGAATTCGTGGAAGGCCGCCACGC
The DNA here is from genome assembly GCA_025360615.1 of Opitutia bacterium. Lineage (GTDB taxonomy): Bacteria > Verrucomicrobiota > Verrucomicrobiia > Opitutales > Opitutaceae > Tous-C4FEB. Next base: position 11,859 of record JANYBX010000201.1, on the reverse strand, counting down.
CAAGGTGCCGCAGGTCGGCGCCGTACTCGTCGAGGACGACGTGGAGATCGGGGCCAACAGCACCTTGGACCGCGCCCGTTTCAGCCGCACCGTCGTCGGTGCCGGCACGAAAATCGACAACCTCGTCCAGATCGCGCACAACGTCGTCATCGGCCGGCACTGTATGATTTGCGCGCAGGTCGGAGTGTCGGGCAGCACCGTGATCGAGGATTACGTGGTCGTCGGCGGACAGGCCGGCCTCGCCGGTCATTTGACCGTGGGCCGCGGCTCGAAGATCGACGGCCAGACGGGCGTGAACTCCGATCTCGCTCCGGGCAGTTTCGTGAAAGGCTCGCCTTGCCTGCCCTATCAGCTCGAGCAGCGCGTGAATGTGCTGCGGCGGAAACTCCCGGAACTTTTCAAGCGCGTCGATGCGCTCGAAGAACAGATCGCCGGCGCAAAATAGTCTTCCGCCCAGCCCGGGCCTCCGCAAGATGCCGGGCTCATGAGCGAGTCGCGGTTAAAAATCTTCACGGGTAATTCCAACCGGCCGCTGGCCGAGGAAATCTGCAAATTCATCGGCATGCCTCTTGGTGAGGCGACCGTCACAAGTTTCCCTGACGGGGAATCGTTTGTGAAGATCAACGAGAACGTCCGCGGCCACGACGTTTACATCATGCAGTCGACGTGTCCGCCGACGAACCATCACTTGATGGAGCTCCTCATCATGATCGACGCCGCGCGGCGCGCCTCGGCGCAGCGCATCACGGCCGTGCTGCCGTTTTACGGCTACGCCCGGCAGGATCGCAAGGATCAGCCTCGCGTGCCCATCACCGCCAAACTCGTCGCAAATCTTCTTGTTTCGGCCGGAGCCAACCGCGTCCTCACGATGGATCTGCACAGCCAGCAGATTCAGGGCTTCTTCGACATTCCCGTGGATCATCTCTACGCGTCGCCGGTTTTTTTCGAGTATCTCGCCAAGACCCGCAGCGATAAACTCGTCGTCTGCTCGCCCGATGTCGGCGGCATGAAGATGGCCGCCGCCTACGCCGATGTGCTCGGCGCCGGTCTCGCCATGGTCGCCAAAAAACGCAAGAACGCCACCACGGTCGAAGCCATCAACGTCGTCGGCGAGGTGGATGGTTGCGACGTGCTTCTCGTGGATGATATCACCGAGACGGCGGGTACTCTCACCGCCGCCGCGAAAATGCTCCGCGCCCATGGTGCCCGCACCGTCCGCGCGGCGGTCAGCCATTGCGTACTTAATGAGATCGCGTTCGACCGCCTGAAGACCGGCTTGATCGACGAACTGATTACCACCAATTCCACGCCGGTCGCGGTGACGCCCGGCTTGCCCATCACGGTGCTCAGTATCGCCCCGTTGCTTGGCCAAGCCATCCAGCGCATTAACAGCAACGCCAGCGTCACCGGCCTTTTTCGCATCAAGGGTTTTTGATCGCCCGGCCGACTCGCCCGTGCGTGCAGGAGCTGTGATGGTGTAGTGCAAAGGAACTTTCCCCGCCCATCTTTGGTCGTTCGCTTTCCCATGAAATTCCAGCTTCGCACCCTGCGCCGCGGCGCGCTCACGCTCGTTTTGGCTTTCACCTGCAGCGTCGAGCTGGCGGCGAAAGAAGCCGCTTCGCTCAAAAAGATGCCGGAGCTACGGGTCGATGCCACGCCAGTCTCCGAGGTTAAATCAGCCGTCGTTACCAGCTACGCCGATGTGATCGAGCCGGTGCAGAAAACCGTCGTCTCGATCTACTCGACCAAGATCGTCAAGCAGCGCGTCGCGGCCAATCCACTGCTCCGCCAGTTCTTCGGCGATGGGGTCCCCGATCAGCAACGCGAAAGCAAACAGGAGGGCCTTGGCTCAGGCGTGATCGTTTCGGCCGGGGGATATATTCTGACCAACAACCACGTCGTCGAGGGTGCCGACGAACTCAAGGTGTCCCTCGCGGATGAGCGGGAATTCACGGCCAAAGTAATCGGCACCGATCCGAAGACGGATGTCGCGGTGATCAAGATCGAGGCCGAAAACCTGCCGTTCATCACGCTCGCGGACAGCGACAAGCTGCGTGTCGGCGATGTCGTTTTCGCCGTCGGCAACCCGCTCGGGGTGGGCCAGACCGTCACGACCGGCATCGTCTCGGCCAAGGGCCGGAGCAAGCTCGGACTCCTTGAGGACGTCGGCGGCTACGAAAATTTTATTCAAACCGATGCGGCCATCAACATGGGCAATTCCGGCGGCGCGCTGATCGACGCGAAGGGCCGGCTCATCGGCATCAACAGCGCGATCATCTCCCCCTCCCGTGGAAACATCGGCATCGGCTTCGCGATCCCGGTTAATTTCGCCGCCAGCGTGATGCGCAGCCTCATCGAGACCGGCACCGTGACGCGCGGCTATCTTGGCGTGCAGACGGAGACGGTCACTGCCGATGTCGCCGAGCAGCTCGGCCTGCCGAAGGATGCGAAGGGCGTCGCGATCACGGACATCTTCCCCGACAGCCCGGCGGAAAAAGCGGACTTGAAACGCTCAGACGTCATCCTCGCCATCAACGACCGCCCCGTCCCCACGCTCGAGGAACTGCGCCTCGCGATCGCGCAGATGCCGCCCGACTCGAAGATCAAACTCCGGCTCATCCGCGATGGCAAGGAACGCACCCTTGATGTCACGCTCGGCAAACTCGCTGAAAAACCCAACGAGCTGCTCGCCGGCGTCAACATCGGCAAGCTGACGGACGAAGTGCGCAAACGCGCCGGTCTCGATGCCCGTGTGACCGGCGTGGTGATTACTGACGTCGATGAGGCTTCGTCCTTCGCCGATCGACTTGGAGCGGGGATGATCATCGTGGAAATCAACCGGACGCCGGTGGCGGACATTGTTTCGGCCAAGAGCGCGATTCAGCCCGGGCTTAATTTGCTTCTCGTTAATTTCCGAGGTGTTTTCCGATTCATCTCGGTGAGGGTGCCGTAAGCTGCTCCTCATTTGCGAGAGCCGCATCCGCCGGGACGGACGGCAGAGTGGGAGCCAGCTGCGTTCTCGTTTAAGAGCTCAGCTTCCCGGCTTTTGCACTGGGATTTTCGTCAGCCAATCGGGCACCGCATCGGCTGGATAAGTCGGGAAACTCAACTCCAGCAGCGAAATCGCCAGGACGGGAAAACGCGTCGTCCCCGCGCTGCGATCCACGAGCATCCCCACGCCGACACAACTCGCGCCCGTTGGGCGGATGATCTCCAAGCACTCAATCACCCGTCCTCCCCGCGTGACGACATCCTCGACTACGAGAACCCGCTCCGCCGGGGCCAGGGTGAAACCCCGACGCATGACCAAGACGTTGTTTTCCTTTTCCACGAAGAGGTAGCGCGCCTTTGCCTGCCGGGCCAACTCTTGACCTATTACCAATCCTCCCATGGCTGGTGCGAGCACGGTGTCGAAGACGATATTTTGCGCGCGAATTTTGGCTAGTAGCAGCTCGGCCAGCCGTTCCACGGCATCCATCCTCTGGCAGACTTGGGCACACTGGAAGTAGTGCCCGCTGTGCAGGCCTGATCGGAGGACAAAATGCCCTTCGAGGAGAGCCCGGGTGCGGACAAAGATATCGAAAACCTCCTGGGGTGCGTTCGCCATGACGAGCGACGCTGAGCCAGGTCGAAAAAAAAACAAAAAAAATCGGAGCGGCGGCGAGATTTTCCGGAGCGCGTATTTATCCAGCGGCGACTCTTGCACTCGGAGCGAGAGAAACGGAATGTGCCGCCTTCAATACGGTCCCTCCCGGGAGCTTGGCTTTGAAAATGGTCGGGGCGGCGAGATTCGAACTCGCGACCTCTACGTCCCGAACGTAGCGCTCTACCAGGCTAAGCTACGCCCCGACAAATTGGAGAAGTGGCAGGAAGCGCCCGCCCGCCATGATCCGCAAGCAGAAAAGCCCAATCGGCGGAGGAAAGGGCGCGTCTCCGTTCTGAACGAATTCGTCAATCGTCTTGAAAATCTCTCTGGGTTCTCGGAACCCTTTCCGCCGGCGGCGCGCTCAATAGAAGCTTTGAGCAAATTCATGGACGTGATCCTCGCGCACGCGGTGGACCGACGAACTCAATCAAACAAAACCCCCGGTAAATGCCGGGGGTTGCTAAGCGAGTTTTCGCTGGGAGGGCGCGCCTTAAGGTGTAACCGGTGCCGGGATGCTAGGAGCCTTGACTAGAGAACTCTCAGCGGCGCGGCGGGAAATCATCTCCGTGGTGCGCTGAATTTCGATTTCGGCATTGCGACGTGTTACCTTGGCGAGTTCCACCTGTTTGAGCAGGTCGAAGGCTTCGCGACTGGCTTTGTCTTTGGCTTTGCGAAGAGTATCGAGCTGAATCTCAAGATTGGAGCACTCTTTTGACCAGTGGTTTACGTCGGCATTCGCTTTGTCGGTGGCATCTTGAATGGCCTTTCCGTCGGCCTGCCACTTGGCGAGTTTCTCATCTTCTTTTTGCTTCTCGGCGGCAAGCCGTTCGGCGGTGCGGCGTTCGGCGTCCTGCCGGGCCTTTTCTTCAATGACGCGCTTGCGCTCGGCGTCGTCGGCCTTGCGCTTGGTATCTTCGGCGATGCGTTGCTGCTCTTTGATCTCGGCCTCCTTGGCCTCGGCAAAGTAGAAGAACAGGAAAATGCCCAGCATTGCGCCCGGGAAAATGAGATACATCCATTTTTTCATGGTGGGATAAAATTGGGGCGGGTTATTTCTTGACGGCCGCGGCGGCAGCCTTGGCAGCGGCTTCGGCGGCGAGGTCGGCGGCGGCAATGCGCTCAAGCACCTCGGTGAGGCTCTTGGCATTGGATTCCACTTTTTTGACGAAGTCCTTCAAGAAAGCTTGTTCGTCGATCGAGCGGCGTTTGTCGTCTTCAATTTTGGCAATCTCTTCTCGAGCAGCGGCAATTTCCTTGGTCAGACGCTCGGCCTGCTTTTTGAATTTGTCCGACTCACTGAGGGCCTTGTTGCGCGCTTGGGCGGCATTGTCGCGTTCTTCGCGATCATGGCGGTCTTTGGCTTCCTTGGCTGCTCTTTCGATCTTTTTCCTTTCCCCGGCAAGATTGGCGTCATTGACTGCTTTTGCGCGGCTTTTGTTCTCTTCGTCGACTTTGGCGACCCTGGCCTTTTGGATGAGGGCCAATCTGTCGGCTTCGATTTGATCGTACTTGCTGCTGAAATTCCAGTAGGCAGCGCCAAAGACAATCAGTCCGAGTAGGGGAATGAGGAAGTAGAGGGAGGCTTTCTTCATGAGAGTGAGATGGGGGTCAGGGCTTCGCGCCATCAATCAAGGCTTTCGCGGCGGCTTGGTCCTTGATGGCGTCTTCAATTGCTGCTTTTAATTTTGGAAGCTGGGAGTCTTTAGTGGATTCAGGGTAAGTGGAGGCTTTGATCGCCGCAGCGAGACCTTCTTCAAGGCGGCCAAGGTCATAGGCCGTATAGGCGAGAAGCATATAGGCCAGATAGGGCTTGTCCAAGCCGCCTTTCGCCACCGCTGTTTGATAAGCGGAATATGCATCGGAGCCGTGGCCGTCCATCCCGGTGTAGATCTGGCCGATGAGGAAATCCAACTGGCCATTCTTCGGGTACAGCTTGGATGCTTCCCTATACACATTGACGGCCTGTAAATCTTGATTCACCTGCTGGAACGAATAGGCGAGCAAGATCCAGTTCTTCACGTCGGCGTCGATCGTGCCTTTTTTCAGACCGGCATAGAGGAGGTCAGTCGCTTTGCCAAACTGGCCGGCATTGAAATAGATGCTGACGAGGTTGTAATTGTCCTTGGGTTCCTTGAGGAGGCCGAGCGCTTGGGCGCGTTCCATACTGTTGATGGCGCGGGCATAATATTCGCGGATCTTGGCCTCATTTTTTTCCGTGCCGCCGCCCAGATTGAGATACGTGGCCATCAGTTGCTGCCAGTAAATTTTGTTATCCGGCTTTTGCTTTACGAGGAGTTCCAGAATTTCAGCGGAGCGAGCGAAATCGCCTTCCTGCTGCAGCGTGGCGAGCAGGAGCATGTAATAGCCGTCCTTGGGTTTGATAGCACTCAGCAACCCTTCTTCCACTTCGTGACGGGCCAGTTTGACGAGAGCGAGATCCACCTTCTCGCTGTTCACTACTGCCTGATTGTAGAGAATCGAAGCATAGAAAATGGAAATGTCTGAATTTTTTTTCGGCGATGTATCGAGCCAGCGCTTGATGTAGGAAGAGGCTTTGTTGAAATATTGCTGCTGAGTTGCGGGAGATTTCGAAGCCGAACCTTCCTGATAATAAAGCTGTGCCAAAAGGTAGAGAATATCCAAAACCGCCTTTTGCTCGAAATAATTGTGATGAGCGTCCGCCAGGCGCAAAACGGTTTCCTTGGGGGCAATCGCTTTGATCAGATCATTTTTCTGGAGATAGATATTTGCCTTGGTGTCGGAAAGAAAGGCGCTGTCGTAACTTTCCGGATCGACCGTCGGCAGGATTCCATCCACGACGAGCAAAGCCGCATCCCAATTTTTTGCATCGGTGAGGGGCTTCATTTTCTGCGTGAGTGCTTCGCTGACCTTTTCACTCAAACCCGGTGGATTCGATTCCTCGCCGAAGGCCGGCGATGAAGGGAGGAGCGAAGCGAGCGCCAAACAGGCGGGCAAAACCGAGCGGCGCAAGATACGGGGGAAATAAGGGGAATGAGCGGCGGACACGGGAAAGTTTAATTATCTTCGTTAAGAGTGAAGACGATGGGCACTTGCATGTGGGTATTGACGGCTCGGCCACCTTTCTTGCCGGGGCGAAACGTCCACTTGCTCACGGCTTGAACGGCAGAGGCCTCGAACTCGCGTTGCGAGGATTTGGCGGCGTAGGCATTGCGCACAGCGCCGGTGCTATCGACGATGAAATCGACGAGAACTTCCCCGGCGATGCCCGCCCGGCGCATTTCAAAAGGATAGTTCGGTTTCCCCTGAACTCTTGGCTCGGGTGCTTTGTCCAGCTTTGAAACGTCGAACACCTCGATGCCTTTCCCCAGACCACCAACCTGACCTTGGGGGATTGTGATGGCATTCTTGTTGATCGTAAGGCCTTCGGGTGGGGGTGGCTGAAGTTTCTGGACGAAGGAGGTATCAGTGATGGGTTGAGGCACATCCGTCTGCATCGGCGGTGCGAAGTCGACCGGCTTGGGAGGCGGTTCGTTGGAGTCCACCGGTTCCGGTTCGTCCGGGATAACATCGGGCATCTTCATCAACTCGATGGTGGGCGTGTCATCCTTTGGCTTGGCCTTGGGCGCCCCCGGGGGGATCTCACCGAGCCATGCGATACCGCCGTGGATAGCGAAGGAAACGAGAATACCGATAATTAAATCGCGGCGCATGTTTTTGAGGGGCTGCGTTGAGGGTTACCGGCCGGTGCCACGCACGACAGTTTCGACTGAAACCTGCTTAATGTCGGCCTTGCGAACTTGATCCAAGGCCAAGACGGCGATGCCGAAGCGCGCCTTGTCATCACCGGCGATCAGCACACGAGGGTTGGCGGACTGGGATTTGTATTGCAGGAGTCGCGGGGCGATTTCGTCGATGGTGATGAGTTCCTTGTTCCAGTAGCACGTGCCTTGATCGGAAACTTGCAGCGTAACCGTATCATCGTTGGGATCGACGGGTCCAGGAGGTGCCGCGACAGGCAGTTGCACGGGCACGGACATGATTTTGTTCAACGAAAGTGTAAACAAGACGAACGTGGCGAGCAGGAAGAAGATCACGTCAATGAGAGGAATGATCTCAATGCGTGCTTTCTTTTTACCGTCGTCGGCTCTGGAGCTGCTGCCTGCCATGTTTGGATTATTTTGAGGTTATCAAATTCACCTAAGCGTTAGTCTTAAAGACCGGCGGGTCTGACGCGGGTCTCGATCAAAACTTTTTTGACACCTGCTTTTCGAACCTCGTCGAAGACGTAGATAGCCTGATTAAAAGGGGCGTTTTCGTCGCCGTTGATCAGAACTCGGCTCTCAATTGGATTTGCGGCAACGAATGCTCTCAGCCGAGTCAAAAATTCATCCAGCGTCACGGGCTCCTTATTCCATGCGAGCGTGGCTTCCTGGGTGATGCTGATGGTGGCAGTCCCGTTTGGGTCGCGGGGAACGCCTGTTTCCGATTGGGGAAGCGTTACGGACAAGCCTTCGCTTTTGTTGAGCGACAGAGTGAATAACACGAAGGTCGCCAGTAGAAAAAAGATAACGTCGATGAGGGGAATGATCTCAATGCGCGCTTTCTTTTTGCCACCGCCGCCGCCTGAACTGGAGCCAGCCATAGGGTAGAGTTGGATTTAGTGTAAACGAACCGAACGCGAATTTCTTAGGCGTTAGCTGGAAAAAGGCGCCTGCGTTTCCGATTTCTTGATTAGGATCTCAAGGGCGTGGGAAGCATCGGAGATTTCCTGCTTCGCCTGCTCGGTGCGGGCGTTGAGGTAATTGTAGGGGAGGAGGCCCATGACGGCGATCGCGATACCGCAGGCGGTGGCGATCAGCGCTTCGGCCACACCACTGGTGATCTGTCCGGTGGCGGCACCGATGTCGCCGTTCATGGCGCCGAAGGTGCGCATCATGCCGGTGACGGTGCCGAGAAGACCAAGGAGGGGAGCCGCCGTAATAACCGTGTCTAGTGTCGCCATGCCTTGGGAAAAGCGGGCGAGCTCTTGGCTGGAAGCGCGGATGAAGGCGTTCGAGAGGGAGTATTCCTTGTTCGTGAGACTGTAGACGAGGATGCGAGCGACGGCATCTTTACTTTGTTTGCCGATGGCGAGAGCGCCGTCGATATCCCTCTTTTCTACGCTCTCCAGCATCTTCTCGACGACCTCGGGCTCGCGGTTGCCGTTTTCGCGAATGATGAAAAGGAGTCGCTCAACGACGACGGTGATGCCGAGGAAGGACACGAGGAGGATGGGCCACATGATGGGGCCGCCCTTCTTGAATAGTTCCATGGGGGACGCATCGCCAAGGAGGAATGCGAGGGGGAGGGTGGAGGTGAGCATATTAGGGAAGGACGTTACGAATTTGGGTTGTCAGAGAGAGAGGCAATTTCTTTTCAAACGTTCAAAACAATACCGAGCGAGAATCAGGGGGATTGGATCCATGCCGATGTTTTCAGTTTCGAGAGAGGCGCAGGGGCAATTTGCGCGAGTTTTTTTGTCTGGGCGTCTGCAGGAATCATGCCTTGGGTCGCGACCACTCGAAATGGTGGGAGACGAAAATTTAGCATACCGCTGCGATAAATCGGGGGGAAGAAAGCACGGGAGCGCCGAACAAGGTTTATCGAAAGTTGGCTGTCAATCCACTTTCGTGGAATCCGCAGCCGAATTAGTCCTTCCAAGGAGAGAATCAGAGATTGGCTGCCCGACTAGGAGTCGAACCTAGACAAAACGAGTCAGAGTCGTTTGTGCTACCATTACACCATCGGGCAGTGAAAATTTTGCATTGGTTTCGACTTCGAAACTTCCCGGCCGCTGAATTCGGCCTGGAGCCGGCGATGGGATTCGAACCCGCAACCGCCTGTTTACAAAACAGGTGCTCTACCATTGAGCTACGCCGGCGCTGAGGGACAGCGCTTGTCGCTGTTTGACTGGGAAAAAACGGTGGAAAGCTGGAAAAAATCGCTCGGTGGTGGCTCCCCCGGGACTCGAACCCGGAACCAATTGATTAAGAGTCAACTGCTCTACCATTGAGCTAGGAAGCCAACATCCAAGAGGCGAAAAAACTCACGACGCGACTTCGGATGTCAACAGCGATTTCGCTCGGGGACGCCCATTCTGCGACTGGCCGCGCCATAAACGATAATGCGTGCGTAGTTTCACTCCGAGCTTCCCCAGCTCGATCGGTCTCTGCTCCGATTGCCAAGATAAACTTTACCCGAAATCCGGGCTCAGTCCGACTAGCCTCCGGGTAGCCGGGATCATGAGGAGATCAACGAAGGATACCGCCACCAGCGCCCAACCACGGAGAGGACCACGAAGGCGGACGCGCGCGCGCCGTCGTTACGATTTGCCGATTGGAATGCGTCGCGCGCGCCTCTTTTCAACTTTGCCCTTTACACTCGGCAGCGGCTTCTCTGTTTTCTCCATTTCTCTCCATGCAAAAGACCAAAAAATCCGTGGCCAAGCGCTTCAAGCTCACCTCAACCGGTAAGCTCGTGCGCCGCACCCCCGGTTTTCGTCACCTGCTGGCCGCGAAGAGCACGAAGCAAAAGCGCCGTGCCTCCCGCGACAAGCTCGTCGCCGAAGGCCATGCGAAGCCGCTCAAACGCTGTCTCCCGTTCGGCCTCTAAGCCGACTCGAAGCGCAAAATAAAAACTTCGTCTGGCGGGTGAAATTTAAGCCGACCCGCCGGCGATCAACCAAAAGGAAAACACAACATGGCTCGTGCAACGAACTCCCCCGCTTCCCGCAAGCGGCATAAGAAAGTCCTGAAATACGCCCGTGGCTATTTCGGCAATAAGTCCAAGCTCTTCCGCTACGCGAAAGAAGCTGTCCAGCACGCGTGGCAATACGCCTACGCGGCCCGCAAAAAGAAAAAGGGCGACCGCCGCAGCCTCTGGATCATCCGTCTGAACGCCGCCTGCCGCAACGCCGGCATGAGCTACAGCCGCTTCATCGAGGGCCTCCACGCCGCGAACATCATCCTCGATCGCAAGGTCCTCAGCGATCTCGCGATTCGTGACGAAGTCGCCTTTACCGGCTTGGTGCAACAAGCTCAGGACGCGTTGAAGGCCAAGGCCGCTGCTGCGAAAAGCGCCTAAACCAGTTTCAATGCGAGCCCTGGGCGGGCTCGTCTCCCTGTTCCATTTCGGAGGACGGGCCTCGCCAACGAGGTGCCGTCCTCTTTTCTTTTCACCCTTTCATGCAAGACCAACTCTCCGCCCTCCTCGCGAAAGCCTCCGCCGAATTGCTGGCGCTCGCCGCGCGTCCCGACTTCGAAGCCGCCAAGGCCCGCTACGTCGGCCCCAACGGCGAGCTCACTGCCCTCATGAAGCAGATGGGCACCGTCCCGAAGGAGGCGCGCCCCGCGATGGGCAAGCTCATCAACGAAACCAAAACCCAGCTCCAGTCGCAGCTCGACGCCGCGCTCGCCCGCATCGAAGCCGGCGAACTCGCCGCTCAACTCGGCCCCGCCATCGACGCCACGCTCCCGCCGCCCGACGCCGGTCCTGGCACATATCATCCGCTCACGCTCGTCCGCGAGGAGATGTGCCGCATCCTCCGCAAGGTCGGTTTCACCGTCGCCGACGGCCCCGAGGTCGAGACCGAGTATTACTGTTTCGACGCGCTCAACACCCCCGCTGATCACCCCGCCCGCGACGCTCAGGATACGTTCTACCTGCCCGAGTCCGCGCGCTTCGCCAACGTCTCCAAGAAAACTCCCGGCGAGAAATATCTCCTGCGCACGCACACCTCCTCGGTGCAAATCCGCACGATGCTCAAGGGCGAGCCGCCCATCCGCATCGTTTCCCCCGGCCGCGTTTATCGCCGCGACACCACCGACGCCACGCACTCGGCCAACTTCCACCAACTCGAATGTCTCTACGTCGATAAAAACGTCACCGTCCGCGACCTGAAAGCGCTGCTTGATTACATCTTCGAATCGCTCCTCGGCAAAGACACTAAGACTCGTTTCCGCACGCACTACTTCGGCTACACCGAGCCGAGTTTCGAAGTCGATCTCAGTGCGAAGCATCTCCCGAAGGTGAAGAAGGAATGGATCGAGATTGGCGGCTGCGGCATGGTCGATCCCACGGTGTTTGCCGGCGTCGGCTACGACCCCGAAGTCTGGACCGGCTACGCCTTCGGCATGGGCCTCGAGCGCCTCGCGATGCTCCTCTACGGCATCGATGACATCCGCTACTTCTAC
>JANYBX010000302.1 GCA_025360615.1 Opitutia bacterium | reverse complement strand
ACGCGCCCGTTGCATCAACAGTGGATTCAGTAGCAGCGTCGTCGCCTTGGCTGCTGGTGAGTCGAAACGACGATAGCCCGTCGTCCTTGAACACGACCGCGCCCCCCGGCGGAAGCACAGTTTGGGCGTACAGCGCTCCGGTGATGGCAAGCGCGAGCAACGCGAGAATCAGTCGATGGGTTGGCATGGGGTGAGGCGCTGCACGCATCCGGGTTAACTGCGGAGCACCGCGAGTATGTCTAAAATGTCCTCTAGCCCGGGCAACGCGAACCCGAGTCTAACTGTAGTATCCTGCGCGCACAGCACGCGACTCACCACGGCGGGCGATGGTCTGTCACGCCCGGCCAATCGTCGCTGCGAAACGGCGCGGCCGGCAGCCCAGCGGCGTTGAACAGCGTCGCCGCGGGATTCGCCTGCCACGCATAGCGCACGGCCTGCGGCTCGGGCACCGCGCCCGAGGAAACGAGCACCGTGTCGCCTTCGATCTTCGCGTCGGCCCAGTGCCACTGGTGGTCGCTGCCGGCGACGGAGAACTCTTCGAGTTTGTCGCCGCGAATTTTTAATCCCCCATCGAGATGATCGAAATGGACGCGGAGCGTGTTTCCCTCGCGTTCCAGCGAGCGATAGACCGGACCGCTGCTGACGAGCTTTTTCCCATATTGTTGCGCGAGTGCGAGTGCGGCGAGGCGTTCGCCGACGGGCTTTTTGTCCTTCGGATGGATGTTGTCGGCCTCGCCGGTGTCGATGGCGACCGCGAGGCCGCAGTTCGGGACGCTGCGCGCGGTGAAGGCCTGCGCCTCGCGGAGTTCAGCCCAGTCGTCGCCGCCGGGTTTTTCTTTGCGCGATTGAAACGCCGGCAACTGCACGATGAGAAAGGGGAAATCTCCCAGCTGAAATGCGCTCCGCCAGTCGGCAATCATCGCGGGGAGCAACGTGCGGTATTGGTGGGCGCGGTTGGTGTTGGCCTCGCCCTGATACCAAAGCGCGCCGGTGATCGCGAGCGGCGCGAGGGGCGCGATCATCCCGGAATAGAGCACCGAGGGCATGGTCGGATAATTCTCGTAGCCGAGCGGCAGCGAATGCGGCGGACGCGCGTCGAGGCTCACGGCGCCGCGCCACTCACCGGCGAGCGGAATCTCGGTGCCATCCGCGAGCGCCAGCCGGATTTTTTCCGGCGCGGTGAGGAACCCGAGCTTCGACTTCAGCTTGAACACGCGCACCGCGATCTGGTTGCGGCCGGGTTTCAGGACACTCGCCGCGACGCGATATGCGCGGGGATTTTCCACCCAGGAACTGGCACCGACCCACTGGCCGTTCACGTAGGCCGTGTCCATTTTCTCGACGACGCCGAGGTGCAGCGTCGCGTCGCCCGCGGGCAGCGGATCAGACAATGTGATTTCCCGGCGGAACCACACAATCGCGGGCACATCGGCGAGGCCCAATTCTTCGAAAGCTCCGGGCACGAGCACCGTCTTCCAAGCGCTGTCGTCGAGCGCGGGATCGGCCCAGGATTTTCCACGCGCGCCGAGGTCGAACTCTTCAAGCCAGTGCATCAGGTAGCTGCCGTAGCCGGGCGCGTTGGCCGAACGCAATCGCTCCACCTCGGCCATCGGTGCCTCGAAGTCTTTCAATGTGCGCAGCGTCGCGGGATTCATCCACGACTCGACGGGCGTGCCACCGAGGCAGTCTTGGATCAATCCGATAGGGACACCGGTTTCCTGCTGCACGCCGCGCGCGAAAAAATACGCGACGGCGGAAAAACCGTTCCCTTCGGCGACGGTTTGCGACGTGCAAATTTTCCAGGATCCCCGCGGGAACTCGACCGGCGCGTAGGCGGAGCGCGAGCCGACGCGGAAGAGGCGAATCGTGGGTCGGTCGGCAGCGGCGACTTCCGCCGCGCCGTCTTTGGCCGCGGGCAAACCTAATTCCATGTTCGACTGGCCGCCGCACAGCCACACGTCGCCGACGAGCACATCGCGCAACTCAAGGTGCTGCGGGCCGTCGACGGTAACCACACAGGTCGTGCCGCTTGCGGGCGGATTGACTCGCGTTTGCCAGCGCCCGTCTGCGGCGGCAACGGCATCGCCGGATTTATCCGCGATCGCGACGTGGATTTTTTCGCCGGGTTTTGCCCAGCCCCAAAAGGTGTTCGGCTTTCCTCGCTGGAGGACCATGTGGTCGCCGAAGATGGGGCTGAGCAAAGGGCGGGGTTCGGCGGCGGCGAATCCGCTGACGACCAGCACGAGCTGCACGGCCACGACGAACGGGGCGCGGAGTTTCAACAACGCGGTCCAAGAGCGGGGGTAAAAGTGTTTCATCATGTCCAAAAAAAACCCCGGCCCTCGATAAGAGGGGCCGGGGCGAGAAGTTTGAACTTAGAACGAGAACGTATTCGTCACGAACCATTCCTGAGTGGGCTTGGTGCGGACATTCGCCCACGACGTCCCGTCAGGTTGAACGGAGATTGGAATGAGGCCTTCCTTCGCGAATGCGTTGCGGACGTTGAGCTGGACCTTCCAGTTGATCTTCGTCGAGAGACGGCGCTCGTAGCTCACCCAGAGGTCGACCGCATCTTCGGCCGGGCCGTAGTAGGGCTTCGAGAGGTCGAAGCTCGCGGTGCCGCCAGGGCCCGGAGTGACGGGATAACCGATGACGACTTTATCCTGCCAACGATAGCTGGCGCCGACGCCGCCGCCCTTTAGCACGCCGTGAGAGAACGAATAATTCGTCACGACATTATAGCGCCATTTGCGGAGTTCGGAGGCGGCGGAATTTTCCTGCAGCTTGAGGAGGGTGTAATTGCCGCGAGCATTGTTCCAGTTGGTGCGAACCAGATTGCCCGCCGAGTAGCCGCCGGAGAACTGGCGCATTTCGCCCGCGATGCCCGCTATCTGCGCGTCCATATAGGCGATGAAGTCAGCCATGGCGACACCGCCGACGTTGGTGCGAGTCGCCTCGGTCTTGGAGGCGTTGAATGAGACGCGCAGGTTCCTCGTCGGATTGGCGGTGAACTCGAGTTCGTAGCCCTTCGACTGCGTGTCGGACGTGAGGGTGAAGCCCTGCGGAGACGGCTGCGGATAAGTGTAGGCGTAGACGGTGGCCGGGTCAGGCGCGGGAGCGAGACCGTTGGCCTCATAGGCCGCACGATCCGTGAGCGCGGAAGCAGTAGTCGGCGTGTAGCCCCAGTAGCTAAAATAGCCCTTGGCGGCGAGGGTCGTCTGGATGCCGTTCCAAGCGCGAATCGCGGAGTCGCGCATGGCGTCGGCCTGGTCCTGCGTCTGCAAGGTCGAGCCGGCGGGAGGCGTGGTGGAATTACCGGCTGCGACGGCGAGGCCCGCGGAGTTCACATAGGCAGGAGCCCAAGTGTTGCGGTCCTGCGGCTGCTCGCGCGAGGTCCAAGGATAGTTGGACAATTTATAGAGGAACACATTGCGGAACCGCAGGCCCTGTTGAATGACGTTGCCGACGAGGCCGACGATATTCGACTGAGTGCTGCCGTTGAGGATGGTCGTCTCATACTTCACCGCGCGGAAAGAATACTTCCCGTCCTTCGTGGAGAGCAGCACGCCGTAGTCCTTCGTGGCGCCGGTCGGATTGCCAATGACATTTCCGTAGAGATCCTTGCGGACGTCGGTGACCTGGAAGTTTCTCGATTTGTTATAGGAGAGACTGATGTTGATCGGCAGCGGATCGTGTCCGGCGAGGAGTTTGTTCAAGTGCACCACGACGCCACCGCTGGCGGAGTGATCCTTGAAGATTTGATTGGCCGGATAGTTTTCTGGAAGGCTGTAGACCGAAGGATCCAAGTTCAGGATGCTGCGGTTCGCGATCACGGGAGAGGACGTCACGCCCTTACTCGACACCACATCGTAGCGCCAGCCGAGGGTGGGAACGATGGCGTCGTTCCAGAGGAAGCCTTGCCAAGAGCCGGCGTAGGACTTAGTCCGGCGATAGGATTTCTGCGCACCGGTGAGCAGGCTCAGGTCGCGGCCGTTGTCGTAGCGGAGCAGGTTCTCTTGAAAATTGCTGTTCCAGCCGACGTAGTTGGCGGGATTCGAGGCTTGGGTGAACCCGCCGGTGGGAGGAGTCGTGGTGTTGAAGATCGCCGTGAGGTTATCAGGCACGGTCCACGGATCGCTGAAGTTGACGCCGGGAGGATTTTTCCAAGTGGAGTCGAAGTAGTAGATCTTGCCGTCGGGGAGGACGACCGGGGCTTGCACGCCGGAGATGTTGGCTCCGGACGCCGAGGAAGCGCCCGCGAGTGAGGGCCCGAGGTAGATCACGCTGATCGGAGGACGATCGCCCGTGATGTTCGAGGTGGAGCCGTTGGTCTGATTCCAATAGCCCGCCCACGCCTGACTATGGGCGTACATCTGCCAGCGGCGCGTCTCGGTGCCGTAACGCTCGTCGGCATACACGCCATTGAAGCGATGTTTGCCGAGCAGTTTCTCGAGGATGCTTCCTTTCTCCAAAACGTCGGAAGCGCGAAGTTCGGTAAAGAGCGAAGCCCGGCGATATTCGCGGTCACTCCGGTACGAATTGCCACCGCCCGGGCCGCCTTGGATGAAGGGCCGGCCGAAGTTGGGATTGGCGCTCAAGTCCTGGAAATTTTTCAGGATATCGATGTTGATAGTCGGATTGCCGATGAGGGCTTCGCCGCCCTGATAGTATTTTTGGCGATCGTAGTTGGCCTCAAACGCGACGCGGTTGTCCCAGCCGGACTGGGAGAGGGAGACGTTGTACGCATCCCACTTCTCGAATTCCTTTTTGGTCGGGCCATCGAGGAGGTTGTCGTAGAAATTAAAGATCGAAGAATCCGTCAGTGACTGGCTGCGATATTGGCCGTATTGCGCGGCGGGAAGCGCAGCATTCGTGGCGTAAGAATTCAGGGAGCCCACGCCGTAGAATGTGCCCGAGAAGCGCTGACCGATGAGGCTTTGGCCGGAACCTTGAGCGACACCGGCGTTGGTGCGCGCGCCGGTGTTGATGTAGCCGCCGTAGATGCGAGAGAGCGCGCCGGTCGCGCCATCCATGAAGTAAATGGGCTGCTGCTGGTCGCCGACGCCGGAGATCCATGGACTGATGACGGCGGGATTCGCGCCAATCTCGTAGCCGTTATTCACGGCCAATTTGCCCATGCCGCCGTAGAGGCTCGTCCCATTCACCGGACGGAACCACGGCGTGATGCTGTCGTTGGGCGGGACGATGCGAGGACGATTGGCGTCAATGTCGCCGTGTTCGTACTTCGCCTTGATGCTGGTTTGAAACGCCCGGTTTTTGAACAACTGGGGGTCGAAGCGGACGGCGCCGAAGAAGCGCTTGTTATCCTGGAACGCTTGATCCTGCTGATATTGCTCCTTGCTGAAAAGTCCGTCGACGCGGATCGCGAGCACTTTCGGGATGAGGACGTGATTGTAGTCGAGCGACGCGCGGGCGGTGCCATAGGAACCAAACCGAAACTCGGCGCTGCCCTTGTTGCGGAATTCCGCGTTGCGGATGGTCGCGTTAACGATACCCGCAGGGCTACCGAGGCCGAAGAGGATGGAGTTCGGCCCGCGCTGAATATCGATGCGATCGACGATATAGGAATCCCACGGGATATCGGTGACGAAGAAGTCACGGGTGTTGTCGGCGGAGGCGAGGCCACGGACGCGTTGAGCGCTACCGGGCGCACGGAGCGATGAAGTCTCATCGACGCCGCTGCCGTTGCCCAAGCCCGCGTAGGTGCCGCGTGTGCCGGCGACCTCAGCGTTCGTGGTGTATTGAAGGAGCGTGCTGCTATCGGTGGCGCCGATATCCTTGAGAAATTCCTTGGTGTAGACCGACAGAGCCGCGCCAACATCCTTGAGGTCGGTGCGGATGCGCGTGCCGGCCAGAGTCTCCGTGGCCTGGTAACCGTTGTCCTGAGTCGTGGAGACTTCAAACGGCGACAACGCGACGACCTCGCCCGCAGTCTGAGTGCCCGAGTCCGCAACCATCGCGGTGCGTTCGGTCGGATCATTTTTGTCGCGGCTTTTTTTGGCGGAGGACGAAGCTTCGGCGGGCGAGCTCGAGGTGGGCGCTGGCGCGACAGCCTGAGCGAAAACGGGCCACGGTCCTGCGAGAGCAAGAGCGGCCCAGATGGGGCGAATGCGGTTTTTCATGGTGGGGAAGGCGACTAAACTAACGGTGGCGGCAACGCGTGTCCCTGGTCAGGCACGGTGGAGCAAAACGCTCGTGCGGTATGTTGTGGGTTGGTGGGGGCAATGACCGGCACTGGACCAAGGGCAAAAAGGCCGGACGTGAAAAATAGAATGAAGAGGCGTGGCAGATTCAAAAGCTTCGACAGTCTAACACTAGCCTAGAGGGAAAAGACCGGGGATTTGCGGCGGCGGCCGCGGTGAAATGGCCGCCTACGAGATCGTGATTTCGCCTTGCGCTGGAGCCGGGGCCCCGAGCGCGAGCGCGCGAGCGCCCGGCGAGGCCGAGCCGACGACAAGACCGAATACTCCCGGGACGCGCACGCGGCGGCCAGCGGTGTCGAACTGGTGGAAGCGCTCGCTCGCGAGACGAAACTCGCAGGAGATACTCGTGCGCGGCGGCACGGCGATTTTCCGAAACTCCACCAGCGTGGCCTCTGGCGCATTGGGCCAGTCCCGCGGCGGGACCACGTAGCATTGCACGGTTTCGCTCACGGCGAACGTGCTGGCGTTGGTGAGCTGCGTCTGAAGCACGAGTTCCTCTCCCTCGCCCAGGGTCCGGCGGTTGAGCAAAAGCCCGCCATAGGAAAGAGCCGCGTAGCTCAATCCGAAGCCGAAGGGATAAAGCGGCTCGACCGCGGCGAAGCGATACGTGCGGCCGCGCATCCGGTAGTCGTCGAACGCCGGCAAATCGGCGGTGCGCTTCGGCACGGTCACCGGCATTTTCCCCGAAGGTGCCGCGTCGCCGAAAAGCACATCAGCCAGCGCCCGACCGCCCTCGCAGCCAGGATACCAGACTTGCAGCACGGCATCGCAGAGTTCGTGCGCTTCCGGGATCGCGATGGCGCTGCCGCCGGTGAGAACCAGGATGAGTTTTTTCGCGTGCCTGCGCAGCTCGAGCAGAAAATCGAGTTGCACGGGCGGCAGCTCGATCATGCCGCGATCACCACCGGTGGGCGAAGCCACGGTGTCGCCTTCCTCGCCTTCCAGTGTCGGGTCGAGGCCGAGGATGGCGATCGTGAGCTCGTTCTCGGTCGCGGTGGAAAACGTGTAGTTCACTCCGGGAGCCATGGGGCTGGAGAGCGGGCAACCGGCGCGGTAAACGACGCGCGTGCCTTCGGCGGCGCGCTCGGTGATGCCTTCGAGCAAAGTCACGAGGCGCGGTGAAACTCCATAATAATTGCCAAGCAGCACCCCCACACTCGCGGCCGTCGGACCGGTGATGAGAATGCCATCGGGGCTGTGCCGCAGCGGGAGGACGCCGTTGTTCTTGAGCAGCACGATCGACTCCGTCGCCGCCTGCCGGGAAAGAGTGCGGTGCTTTACGCAGTCAATGATCTCGGGCGAGGTCTGGGACCACGGGTTGCGTTCGGGCCGGTCGAAAAGCCCCAGCCGAAACTTGGTGGACAGCAGGCGGCGCAGCGAAATTTCGATCTCGGCCTCCGTGATGAGACCGTCGCTGACGGCGACCAGGAGGTCGTTGTAAGTGCAGCCGCAGTTGAGGTCGCAACCGTTTTTTACGGCGAGCGCAGCGGAGGCCGAGGCATCCACGGTGACTTGGTGGTGCCGGTGAAAATCGTCGATCGCACCGCAATCGCTCACGACGTGGCCGGCGAATTTCCATTTTTCGCGGAGAATCTCCACGAGAAGAAACCGGCTGCCGCAGGCGGGCTCGCCGAGCACGCGATTATAGGCGCCCATCACGGCCTCGACCCCGGAGCGCACCAGTTTCTCGAAGGCGGGGAGATAGGTTTCGTGCAGGTCTTTCGGCGTCGGTCGCGCGTCGAACGTGTGGCGGACGTCCTCCGGGCCGCTGTGCACGGCGAAGTGTTTCGCGCAGGCGGCGGTCTTGAGGTAGCGCGGGTCATCGCCCTGCAAACCCGCGACCATCGCGGTACCGAGTTCACCGGTCAGAAACGGATCCTCGCCAAACGTCTCCTGTCCGCGGCCCCAGCGCGGGTCGCGAAAAATGTTAACGTTGGGCGTCCAAAACGTGAGGCCCTGATACTGCCCGCGCCGGCCGGCGGCGAGGGCGGCGTGATGCTTGGCGCGGGCTTCGTCGGCGATGACGGCCGCGACTTGCCGCACCAGCGCGCGATTCCACGTGGCGCCCAGGCCGATCACCTGCGGAAACACCGTGGCCCGGCCGTTGCGACCGACGCCGTGGCAGGCTTCGTTCCACCAGTTATAGGCCGGCACGCCGAGACGCGGGATCGCGTGATTCTCGTGCAGCAATTGGTTGATCTTCTCTGGCAAAGTCAGCCGGGAGACCAGATCATCCACCCGCACCTCGAGCGGCAGGTTGGCGTCGAGGAAAGATGGGGAGGAAACCGTCGTTGGGAGGGACTTCACGTGCAGTATGGGCTGTGCCGTATTAAAATTTTGTCCGGGCAAACAAAGATCCAAACACCGGGGAAACCGAGGTGGGATTTATTTTCCGGGGGGATAAACGACGCGCCGCGTTGAACGGCTTGCCGACCAGAAACCCTATTTGGATCGCGAGATGGGGAGCAAAGGACGTGATGGTCTAACTTTAGAGTCAGGGACACCCCACACCCGTGAAGGCGGGCCGTGAGCTCCGCGCGCGGCCCACCCTGGGTCAGCCTGCGGTTTTGGCTCAGCCCTCGGCGCGCTTTTTCGCGTCGGCCTCGATGAGTTTGATCATCGCGTCGAGAGTGGCTTTCACCTGCGCCTTCACGGCCGGCAATTCGGCGGCGCTGGCGACCTTGGCGTTGGCGAAGAGATAAAATTTCATCTTCGGCTCCGTGCCGCTGCCGCGCGCGGCGAAGCTGTAGCCGTTCGCCAGCGAGACGAGATAGAGATCCTGCTTCGGGATGAGTTCGCCGTCGGCGTCGCGGATGTCCTCGCGGCCGAAGTCCTGGAATTTCGTCACCGCCACGTCGCC
>JANYBX010000173.1 GCA_025360615.1 Opitutia bacterium | reverse complement strand
CGGGCGCGCGGATCCAGCGGCGGGAACGTGAGATGTTCCGCGAGCACGTCACCGGGTCGGAAGGAAAGCGGCGGCGTGAGCGCGTTGCCCGGACCGGCGTGACACAGCGAGCACACATCGATCCTCCGCCCGCGGCTGAGTCGCGCCGGGTTGACGATCGCGGCCCCGGCGAAATTTTTGGGCGGCGTGGCGGAGCGATACCGCGCGATGTGCTCACCGCCCGGCCCGTGGCATTTTTCGCACGAGATGCCGAGCACGAGACTGGATTTCCGAAAATGATTTTCCGGTGGCGCGAGCGACTCGAACAAACTCGCGTGACATTCGAGGCAGCGCGGCGGCGTGGGCCGTTCGAAATTAGCCGTGCCGTCGATGTAGCCGGGGCTGTTGATCCAGCCGTGCATCTCCGTCCAGTAGGAAACCGGCAACTGGAAGAGATTGTCGCCCGCCCAAAACAGATACGTCTGGCCCTTGCGGCCGGAGCCGACGACCACGCCGAATTTATCGGTGCGGGTCTTCACGGCCGTCGCGGAAGTCCGCATCCACGCCGTCTGCGTGAATCCTCCCGCGCTTTCCTCCATCACGAAATGGAGATCCGGGTTGACGGTGCGCAACTCGTTCGCGCCGGTTCCGAAGCTCCCGTGGATCGACTCCTTCGACGGCCAACTCGACGTGCGCGCATGCGCGGTCTGATGGTAGGTGGTGACCTTTTCCGCGTGACACGCGCTGCACGCCGCGTCCCCCACGTAAGCCGCCGCCGGAGATTTGGCCGTCGACTCCGGCGCGGGCCGCGAGCACCCGAGCATCGTCGCCAGCGCGCCGAGCGCCCACGCCGCGGCAAGCGCGCCGCACCAGCGCCGAGTCGTCGGTGAAAACCGTGTCGTCATTTTTTTTGTTCCCACAACGTCACTCGCGACGCGCGGTCGTAGGGAGGATAAAACAGGAACGCCCCCGTCACCAATTCGATGCGACCGTCGTTAAACATATCCGCCGCCTTGACGACGATCAGATGCGTCGGCTCGTGCGCCAGCGGCCGGGGAATGAAATGATTCGTGCCGTCGTTTTCGAAGCACATGAGCGAGACGGCGCTCTTGTTGTTCCAATCGTTGAAGCCGCTGCACGCGACGATGTCCGGGTGGCCGTCCCGATTAAGGTCGACGACGACGGGGCTGTAGCAGCCCGGGAAATCGCCCACGCGGTGAAAGGCAAATTTGCCCGCACCGAGATTCTCCAGCCATTGCACGCCGTGCCACGGTCGCGCGCCAGGCGTGGCGTAGTCGAAACCGTCGCCATTCGTGTAGGCGATGTCGGGCCGGCCGTCGCCGTTGATATCCGCAATGCTGAGCCCGCTGCTGCCGTAGTCCTTGTTCATCGAACCGTAGATCACGCGGTCGCGAAAATGGCCGGCGCCGTCGCCCTCGAAATAATGCACCTCCTCCGAATCCTGCGAGACGAGCGCGACCACATCCAGATTGCCGTCGCCATTCATGTCCGCCACCGGCGCGTGAATCGTGCCCGGCAGATCGAGCAGCGAATGACTCTGAAACT
Organism: Opitutia bacterium; assembly: GCA_025360615.1. Classification (GTDB taxonomy): domain Bacteria; phylum Verrucomicrobiota; class Verrucomicrobiia; order Opitutales; family Opitutaceae; genus Tous-C4FEB. The sequence goes on along the minus strand of JANYBX010000173.1, from coordinate 22,022 downwards.
TCCAGTCGCCCAAATTTTCCATCCAGCGAATCTCTCCCTGAAGGTAGCCGAATTGTCCGACGATCAAATCGAGGCGGCCATCCTTGTTGAAATCGGCCGCGGCGACGTAGGTCACGCGGGCCACGTTTTCCAGCAGGACGCGGTTGGTGAAATGATTCCTGCCGTCATTCACGAGCACGACCACCGAACCGGTCTTGGCATTGCTCGGCGGGATCACGCCCATCGAGGCGACGAGAACGTCCAGATGGCCGTCACCGTTGAGATCCGCCACCTCCAGATGCGCGGGGCCGGCCACCGCGGTGCCGATCTGCTCCTCGACAAACACGCCGAGCTTGGTCTGACGAATCCAGCTCACCTTGTTGAGCCGGCCTTCGCAAATCAGGACATCCTTCAACCCGTCGCCGTCCAGATCGACGATGAGCAAATCGGTGACCCACGGCTGGCCTTCGGGTGGATTGCCAATCGGGCGGGAGGTGAACGTCTCGAAACCAAGGGGGATTTTTTGCGGCCCGCCGGGTGCCTTCGCGCGGATGAAATGGAAATAGCCGGCCCACAAAGCGGCCAGCGTCATGAGGCTCGCGATCATCCACCGGCTTTTTTTCGAGGCTGTTGTCATTTGAAATCTTCGGCCGAGAGATGGTCGTTCAAGCGGTGGTCGAGTGCTTTTCTCAATTCCAAATCGCCCGGGGCCGCGAGTGGCAGGGCCTGCTGCCAACGGCGCCGCGCCTCCCCCTCATCTCCGCCTTGGTAGAGAACATCGCCCAGGCTGATCAGGATTGTCGGGTTCTCCGGTTGCAACACCGCCATCTTCTCCAGCACCACGGCCGCGTGGCCAAATTGCTTCAGCTGCACGAGCGCGTTGGCCTTGCCGAGATAGGGAGCGAGCTCCCTCGGAGCCAGAAGCACGACTTTGTCGTAGTAGAGAACTGCCTCGGCGAATCGGGCGCTCCCCGCCTCGGCCGCAGCGCTTTGGAAATACGACGTGGTGAGCATGGTCTTGAGGCGTTCGTGCGCGGGAGTCGGCGCGGCCGTTTGCTCCAATGCCTGCTCCAAGGGACTGATGGCCGCGAGCGGTTCGGATTTTTCGAGGTAATATTGGCCCAGCAATCCGCGCGACGCGACGTCGTTGGGAAAAGTCTGGACGATGCGTCGCAGACATTTCGCCGCTTCGTCGCGCTCACCAGCCGTCCAGAGAATTTTCGCGAGACTTAGATTTTGGGCGTAGAGATACGGCTCTTTCTCCAGCAGCTTCGTCAAAAGCGCCCGCGTTTTCGCGCCGTCACCCTGACGGGCCACCGCGTCGGCGTAGGCGATCAGGATCGGCTGCGAATCGGGTTTCATCGCGCTATAGTCAGCCGAAATCGTCGCGGCCTCTTGCGCACGGTCGAGCTGCAACAGGGACGTCACCAGCAGCGGCAGGATTTTTTCCGCGTCACCGCCCTTCGAGAGGGCCGCGCGATATTCGGCCACGGCTTCGGCATCGTGATGAGCCCGGGCCTGCGACCAGCCGCGGAGCAGTTGCGGCAGCCAGCTCTTCGGGTCGAGCTCCTCGACGCGATTCAGAAAGCGAACGGCTTCCTCGATCTGCCCGGCAAAAAAATACTCCTCGAATTTCAGGGCCAGCCGCTGGCCATCGTAGCAATCCGCCAGCAGGTCGGTCATCCACGGATCGTCCGGCACAGGCTCATGTTTCTGACGGCTCCATTGCGTGAGAGCGTCCGCGCGCTCGGCCTCACCGCGCCGACTCAGAATCTGTGCCAGCAGAGCCGCGCCTGAGGTCGATTCAGGATGGGCGGCCAGCAATTTTTCCAACCAGGAAATCGCGGCGCCGTCGTCGCCGCGTTGCAAGGCAAGGCGCGCGAGCCCGAGCGCGGCCTGGGCTTGATTCGGCGAGAGAGCGGCGATGGCTGTGTATTCTTTTTTCGCCTCGTCCTCCCGGCCCGATTTGAAAAGGGCCTCGGCTGCACCCACGCGCGCCGGGAGATAATGGGGTTCCAGCTCCGCGACCGCACGCAATTCGGTCAGCGCGCGATCCAAGTCGCCCTCGTTTTGAGCGATGTCCGCGAGATAATAGTGATCGCGCGCCACCAATCCCGGCGGCTTTGACTCGATCACGGCATAGCAGGTCTTCGCCTCGGGATAGAGACGGTTGGCGTGATAGAGATGCGCGAGTTTTCTCACGAGTTCCGGATCGTTGGGCTGGGCGCGCGACTGATCGCGCACGTCTTGCAGCGCTTGATTAAACCGAAGCGGGAGCGCGCCATAGTGACCGACAGCGGGCAGTGCGGGGCGACTCGGCCGCCGGCTCCAAACGAAACCGACCGCGAGCGAAAGACCGACTCCGCCACCCAGCATCCATCCGATCATTCGCTGGCGTTTCATGACGAGCAGTTCGATTCCGCGCCGCACTCTCGAACGCAAGGTCTAATCTCCGGGGAGAAGTTCAACGTGGAGGTGAAAAGTAAAAAAGAGAAAACCTTCCCGCCGTGATGGCGGGAAGGTTGAGAGGGAGCAGCGAGCAAAGTCGGCTCGCACATGGAAGCTTAGAACTCGAACTTGGTGGTCAAGTAGAACGTTCGCGGCTGGACGATGCGATAGACCGCATGCGTGCCGTCTGAATTCGCGACGATGGGCCGGAAGCTACCGCCCTCCTGCAGATCGCGAATGTTCAATTGGAAACTGACGGGGTATTTATCGTGATAGAGCTTCATCTTATAACCGACCCACGCGTCCACGGCGACATAGCCGCTGGAGTAGTAGGGGTGAGCCAGATCCAATCCGGTCACCGTCCCGGTCGCATCCTTGAGGGCCGGAAGACCGATCACGGCCTTTTCCAAGTAGCGCGCCGCACCACCGAAGTTGACGCCCTTGAGCAGGCCGTCGCTGAACTCGTAGTTTGAGAGAACGTTGGCGTGCCATTTGCGAATCTGCGTCGAGGGCTGGCCGTCGACGGACTTGTAGCCGACATAGGAACCGAGCAGGAACTGGTTGAAGTGCTGCTCACCCGTTTGCGTGACACCCCAGGGATTGTTGCTGGTCACTTGGCCCGTCCAGAGACCCGGGGTGCTCTTCCAGTATTTCAAGCGCTCCTCGACGAACGCGGTGAGAGCGGAAGCGATATTGGTCTGCTTCGCCTCTTGCTTCGAGACGTTGGCCATGACGCGCCAGTTTTTCGTGACGTTATAGGTCAACTCCACTTCGAGCCCTTTCGAGATGTTGTCCGAGGTGTAGGCATTGGCGAGGCGGGCATCACCGACCGTGATGCCGGGAGCCACGCCCTGCTTATAGGCAATGCCGGCTTTGGCCGCCAACTCGGGCTCCACCACGAGATCCATGAAGGTCATGTTCCACTGGGCGAGCGGGAAGTTCGCCGGGTTGCCGGCCGAACCGCTAAGGGACTGGGTCTCGAACCAGTTGAACTTCACGTTGAGCTTATCCTCGAAGGCGGCGACCGAGAAGCCGTAGTCTTTGCCGCGCCCCGTCGGCGTGGATGTTGGGGTCCCCTTCAAATCAATCGCACCAGCGCTCGGATTAAAATTCTCCGAACGGTTATAATGCACGCTGAGCCACTTCAGAGGATGGACCACGACACCATAGCTCTTGGTTTGAGCAGCTTGTGAGACCAATTGGCCGAAGTTCGAGCCCGCGGGGCGGACCAAGCCCGTGGCCGCATCCATTGCGGCCGGGTCGCCTTCGGTGCTGGTGATATAGCCGGCCTGAGCCTTATCGCGGCGCACCCCAATCAATCCCACAATCTTATCGTCCCAGAGGTAACCTTGGAGGATCACCGCTGAGGAGGTGAGCTTTTTAAGCGATTTATTATCACTCTTCAGGGCGTAGAAATTGGTCAGCGAATCCGTCTTGAAGGTTCCGGAGATCGAATCGAAGTAGGTGTTGGTCACGCCAGACACCAATCCGATATTCTTCGGAACAGTCGTCGCCGGAGTCGTGGCGCTGCCGCCGAGGTAATAACGCGCGCCGGTTTCCGCCAGCTTGGTCGAAGCAGCCGTTCCCTTGGCGGTGTATTGCAACGCTTGCGTCTCGGTCTTGCGATCCTCGGCAAAACCCGTCGCCCGGTAGCGACCGAGCCATTTGCTATATTTGGTGAGATCGAGCTCATAAGTGAGCGTAGCACGGCCGACCCGGTTTGAATTGTGGTCGGCATATTGATTATCCAGGCCCCGATACTGCATGTAGGTTTCACCGTAATGGGGATTGGCGGCCCCGGAGGGAGTCCTCACGTTCACATCGATCGAGTAGGTTGCATACTCGGCACGAAAGAGATTCAACCCGCTATCATCGACTTTCTCGTGGATATAGGAAACGTTAGCATAGAGGTTTGGGAGAATTTCCTGGTCGATTGAAATGGTCTCCGTGACCAGCTTGCGATCCGCGATGCTGGGACTGGTGTTAACCTTATCCAATTGGAAATACCGATTGTCCCCCATGCGCAACGGATACCAAATACCCACATTGCTCAGATTTTGTTGGCCGAAGAGGTAACCCGTGTTCGTATTAAAAGAGCCACCGATGGAACCATCCTTGTTATACACAACGGTAGGAAGGTTTCCGTCTTGCCATAGGAAGGAGGAAACGGGGGCTGCGGAATTGCGATCATAGGAGGGCTTGCCCAATGCCACCCACTGTGTCACGTCGTCTTCCGGTGTGATCGAATTAGGTTGGTTGGATTTGACCTTAACCATTTCGAGCCCGGCACGGATTGCGGTCTTTTCCCAAGGCTTATAGGTGACCGTCGCATACAGGCGCTTATCGCGGTTATATGCCGGCTGCTGCTTAAAACCTTTGTCGGTCCAAGCGGCCGCCACACGCACCGCGAAAACATTCCGCAGAGCCACAATATTGCCATCGAAGGTAACGCGTTGGTCGCCGTAACTACCAAAACGGTAGGCGATTTCGTTGTGGCTTCTAGAAAGGCCGGCGAGCACCGGCGAATAATTGACGAGACCGCCAGCGGTGCCCAATCCGGCTAGGATGGAATTCGGGCCGCGGCTAATCGTCACTTGATCCAAATTATAAGAATCAAATCCAAAATCGGTCCCGATCGTAACGAAATAGTCACGGGTGATATTGGCCGGATCCAAACCGCGAATGCGATTCGCACCCGAGGGGTTCGAGGCCACGCCGTCGGAAGGACGGCCCAAGGAATTGTTCGTGGCGGTGTAGTCGTGGGTGCCTTCGGTATTGGCCGTGTAGGAAAAGACGTCGTTGATATCGATGGCGTTTACGTCCGTCAGAAATTCTTTTGTTACGACGGTCAGCGGTGCAGCCAGATCTTTCAGGTCGGTGCGAATAAGACTACCGGCCAAGGTGTTGGTCGCGCGGTAGCCTTGATCCTTGCTGGTATCGACGACGAACGGCGAGAGGATGACGGCTTTTTCCGTCTGGTCCTTCGAGGGCGTGCTTTCTGTGGGATTCGTAGCCTGTGCGTAGGCGGCACTGGACAACAAAAGGGATGCCGCAGCCAGTCGAACGACGTGGCGGGCTCCCGTAAGGCTGTTCTGGTTCTTAATCATGTTTGGTTTCATTGGTGGGGTAACGCAAAACTGGTGGGTTGGATGGAAAACGACCGCGCTACGGCCCGGTCGTGGTCACGGGGCAAGCAAGCTCGAGGATCTAAAAGGATGCACGGGCGCAGAGGGGTTAGCCGTGTTGAGATACTCTTTGATGTTTCTCTGCAACATAATTTTTATTTATAAAACAGTTTTATACGCGATCCTCAACCTCCGCTCTGTGTTGCGATGAATCTCCGCCGACAGAAATCTGCCTTGCAGCGCTCGATGGATTCCGCCGGCCATGATTTTGCCGAATGGCGACCGGTGCCCGGCGACAGGAAGAGGTGATGGGGTGCCAAAGCGACAGATCAAAACCATAGATCGCCGACAGCCGAACTTCAATGGACAGACGTCGGAATATATAGCATGATCTTATGAAATGATTTCCGAGGAACAGCGCGCCGATGGGTTTGCCGGGCAACACTTGGTGGTTGTGCCCAAGCCGGTTCGCGACGAGGCCTTGAAGCACCCGCTATTGCGTTCACTGCTGATCACGGATGCGGGATATTTTCCGCACGCCCGCGGCCATTATGTCCAGCGAGACAAAGGCATTTCGACTCATCTCCTCATCGCGTGCTTGCGCGGCCGTGGTTGGTTCAGAACACCAAGCGGGAACAAGCCCGTCAAAGCAGGGGATCTCGTTTGGCTAGAGGCCAACCAACCCCACGCCTATGGCGCAGAAACGCAGAATCCATGGACGATTGGCTGGGTCCATTTCTGTGGCGACGAAGCCGGGATCTGGAGGAAATACATCGGTTTCCCGAGTGCTCCGGCCTCGCTTCTCAGTCATGTGACGGCCGAGGGCATCACCGCCCTGAAGGTCGAGCAGATCTACCTCTCCCTTGAGCGGGGCTATTCGATCCCGGAGTTGATCACCACGACAATCATGCTCCGCACCGCGCTCGACCTCGCCGGCCAAGCCGTGCGGCGGGGAGGATCGGCCCGCTCCGCTTCAGAGCGAATTTCAACCGTCCGGGAACATTTGCGGGAAAATCTCGCGGATGCCCACAGGCTGGACGAACTGGCGGCCGCCGCCGGGCTGTCGGTGCCCCATTTCTGCGCCCTGTTCCGTCGGCAAACCGGCTACGCCCCCATTGATTTTCTGATCCGACAACGCATCCAGCGAGCGTGCAAGCTGCTCGATACTACGGATGAATCCATCGCCGCGATCGCCGCCGTGGTGGGCTACGAAGACGCGTATTACTTCACCCGCTGTTTTCGGCGAATCGTCGGCTGCCCGCCCCGCGCCTACCGTCGAATTCTGAAGGGCTGAGACCGAAATTGGCGGGTGCGCGTTGAATTAAGATTAAACTGTTTGACTCTAGTTAAACATGTTTCTGGATCGCCCGACCCCCAGAGAGCTAAAAACCCTTGGTTCCAACGGCCCCCCATGCCTCCTCAAACATCTGAATCCGGCCACGCCGCCGAGACCCGACCCTCGTATGAAACGCGCGAGGCCGACAAAGTCAGCCTCAAGGAAAAAGTCGCCCTCGGCGCGGGTTACCTGGCCAAATTCTACGGCGACAACGGGGTGAAAAGCCTCGCGATCCCGTTCTACCAAATGGTGCTCAAGGTGGATCCAGGCATCCTCGGACTCATTCTGGCCATACCGCGACTCTGGGATGCGTTTACCGATCCGATCGTGGGCATGTTTTCGGATAATTGCCGGTCACGGTTCGGACGACGCCGACCCATTATCGTGCTGGGCGCCATTCTCCAGGCCATCGCCTTTGGCGCCATTTGGATGGTTCCAGCCGGGTTGAGTGAACGGGCCACGATCACCTATCTCGTCGTCACCCTGCTCATCTTCTACACGTGCTTCTCAATTTTTTCCGTGCCGCTGATGAGCCTCACGTATGAGATGACGGCCGATTATCAGGAGCGCACCCGCGTCTCCGCGTTCGGCGGCTTCTTCGGCAAAATCGGAGAACTCACCTACAGCTGGGTGTTCTGGGCGGCCAATCTCGCGATCTTTGGCTCGGTCATGCACGGCATGAGGGCGGTCGGGTGGACGATTGGCATCTGTATCATGGGGCTGGTCGGCATGATCCCCGGTCTCCTCGTGCGCGAACGCCATTTCCAACAAGCCGCCAAGCAGGAAAAAGTGCGGCTCGGGCCCGCGTTCAAAGCCGCCTTCAGCAATCGCGCTTTTCTTGTGCTCATCGGGTTCACGGTCTGCCAAGTGCTGGCCGGCATGCTCTCCAGCAATATCGACTACTACCTCCTCGTTTACCACATGAACGCCGGCGACATCGTCGAAGGCTCCAAGTGGAAGGCCGTGCTTTCCACGGGATTCGCCATCGTCGGCATTGGCGCGATCTACCCCGTGAACTGGATGGCCAACCGGCTGGGCAAGCGTAAAACCCTGTTCATTATTTTCGGCCTCAATCTGGTGGGCGGCGTCGCCAAATGGTTTATCTTCACGCCGGGCAATCCTTGGAAGATTCTCCTCGATCCGATTCTCTGCGGACCGGCTTGGACGGCAGTTAACATTCTCCAGTATTCCATGCTGGCCGATGTGTGCGACGATGATGAACACCGTCATGGGATGCGCCGTGAAGGGATGCTCGGATCGCTCTTCTCCTGGATTCAGAAATCCGGCTATGCCCTCGCGTTTTTTGGCGCGGGGCTGGCGCTTAATTTCGTCGGCTTCAAGGCGGCGCTGGGCGGTGCCCAGGCTCCGAGCACAATTCTCGGCATGCGCCTGATGCTCGCCGGCTCCATCACCATCTGGTCGATCTTCGCCATTGCGCTGCTCTCTTTTTATCCGCTCAGCAAAGAACGCGCCTACGAGATTCGCGATGAATTGGAAAAACGCCGCGGTGCCGTCAGCCAGTAATGCCCCCGCTCCTCATGTCGAAATTCAAACCAACCGATAAGGATTCGCGTTTGCCCCCTCTCCCGGGCAGCGTGCCCGTCATGCCCCGCTCAGCCGCGCCGACCCAACCCGCCAAAAAGTCCACGATCTACGACCTTGCCCGCCTCGCCAACGTCTCTCCCGGCACGGTCAGCCGGGTGCTCAACAATCGTGACAAGGTAAAACCCGAAACGCGCGAGCGAGTCCTTCGTGCCGCCAACACACTCAATCTGAAGCCACAGGTTTCCGTGCGCTTCCGGCAGGTCGCCATCCTCTCGGAGCCCACGTTTCCCGACCGCATCGAAGGCTACGCCGCCACGCTCACCGCCCATCTTTCGTTTGCTTTTTCCCGCCGCAATATCGGCGTGGTTCTCCCCACCGATCCGTTCGAAAAACTCCCCGGGCTTTTTCTCGACGGCATCATCGCCGTGACTTTCGACAAGCAACTCCAGTCGCTCCTCGCCGGCCTCGAAAGCCGCATGCACGTCGTTTACATGGATAACTTCGACGCCACTGCGAACGAATATACCATCTGCTCCGACCACTTTAATTCCGGCTACATCGCCGCCCAACACTTCATCGCCCGCGGCAAAAAACGGCTCGGCTTCCTCGGCGGCCACAACAACGCCCCCTTTCTCGAACGCCTCAAGGGCTACCGCAAGGCGCTCGGCGAGGCCGGCCTCCCGGTGGACGAGCGGCTCTTCGTCCTCACCAGCCCGGGCACCAGTCACATCTCTGCGGTCACCCGCATCGTGCGAGGCGGCGCCGACTGTATCTACGTTCCCGGCGTCAGCTTCCAAGCCATGGAATGCCTCCACATCCTCACTTATGTGATGGGCCTGAAAGTCCCGCAGGACATCTCCATCATCGGCGGCGAAAACGAAGGAATCTCGGCCATCCAAAATCCCCCGCTGACCACGATTCAGGAACCTCTCCGTGAAATGGCCGAACGCGCCGCCGCCATGTTCGACCTGCTCACTTCCGGTGAACGCGTGCCCAGTCGCCACACCGTCCTCCCCGTCACCCTCATCGACCGCGACTCGGTCGCCTGACGATCCGGAAACGCCCCGCCTTGCCCGCCCCTCCGCTTGGCTTCGTGATTAAAGAATTCCACTTTTTATAAAACTTACAGCCTTACGCCCTCTTCCTGGCATGACACAGCCGCTCAACCAAAACTGGCAATTTCGCCGCCTTGATCCGGCCGAAACCCCGTGGGCCGCGGTGGATTTGCCGCACTCCCCTTTCGTCGCGGACCTGGATGGGCGCGAACACTGGTTCGGCGAATGCGAGTATCAGCGCACCCTCCAATCTCCGCCGCTCGCCGAAGGCAGTCGTTGCGTGCTCCGCGTCGGGGCCGCGATGCATACGTGCCGCGTCCTCATCGCCGAGCGCGAAATCGCCCAACACTCCGGGGGTTATCTCCCGTTCGAAGTCGATCTCACCGACCACCTCGACGCCCACGGTCGCTGCACCCTCACTCTCCGCCTCGACAATCGAGACAACCCGGACGTGCCGCCCGGCAAACCTTACGCGGATCTGGATTTCTGCTGGTATGGCGGCCTCTACCGCGACGTTGAACTCCGCATCCGCCCCGCCCTCCACCTCACTGACGCCATCTCCGCCGGTGAAGCGGGCGGTGGCGGCGTCTTTCTGCGCACGTTAAATGCCGACGAGAAACACGCCGAAATTTCCGTGCGCACCCACGTTCGCAACGGATCCGCCACTGCCCGCACCGTCACCGTCCGCACCGAGTTCCGCCATGGCGACCGGGGCGTCGCGACCGTCGTCAGCGAAGCTCTCACGCTCGCGCCCGAAAATGCGATCCACGTGGAAACCCGCCTGCCTCTGGCCCATCCCGCGCTCTGGAGCCCGGCCGCACCGCACCTCCACGAAGTCTCGATCACCGTGCTCGATGAAACCGGTGCCGTGCTCGATTCGTTTGCGACCCGCTTCGGCGTCCGCCGCATCGGGTTTTCCCGCTCGGGAGGATTCACCATCAATGGTCGACGCCTGCGCCTGCGCGGCACCAATCGCCATCAGGAATATCCCCGGGCCGGCTACGCCGTGCCCCGCGCAGCGCAACATCGCGATGCCCGCCGCATCAAGGAAGCGGGCTTCGACTACGTGCGGCTTTCGCACTACCCACAGTCCCCTGGTTTTCTCGCCGCCTGCGACGAACTCGGAATCGTCGTCATGAACTGCGTCCCCGGATGGCAGTTCATCGGCGGCCCTCGATTTCGCGATGCCGTCTGCGAAGATGCCCGGCAACTGGTCCGCCGCGACCGCAACCACGCGTGCGTCGTGCTCTGGGAATTATCCCTCAACGAAACCGCGATGGACGAGGAACTCATGGCCCGGCTCCACGCCATCGGCCACGCGGAATATCCCGGCGACCAGATGTTCACCTGCGGCTGGATCGACCGGTTTGATGTTTTCAGCCACTCCCGCCAGCACGGCGAAATCCACCGCTGGCGCAGCGGCGACAAGGCACTCGTCATCGCCGAATACGGCGACTGGGAATACTACGCGCGCAACGAAGGGTTCGACCAAAAGACCGGCGCCGGCGTCTACGATCTCACGAGCACCGCCCGGCAATTTCGCGGCGACGGCGAACGCGCCCTGAGCCAGCAGGCTTTTAACCACATCGTCGCGCTCAACGACACCCTCGCTTCCCCGGCCGTATTCGACGGCCAATGGTCGATGTTCGACTACGCCCGCGGCTACCACCCCGTGCGCGCCGCGTGCGGCGTGATGGATATTTTCCGCCTGCCGAAATTTTCCCACCACTTCTACCGGAGCCAGCGCGGTCCCCGGGAAAAAGGCGCCGGCTGGCACGTCGGGCCCGTGGTCTTCATCGCCTCGCATTGGACGCCGGCCTCATCCCTGAGCCTCCCCGTGTTTAGCAACTGCGAGGAAGTCGCGCTGCACCTCGATGGCCGGTTGATCGCCCGTCAACGCCCCGCGCAAAGTCACTTCACGCAGCACCTGCCCCACCCGCCGTTCTATTTCGACCTGCCCTCCTTCACCCCGGGCCGCTTGGAAGCCGTCGCCTACCTCGGCGGTCAACCCGTGGCCACTCACGTCGTCGCCACGCCCGGCGAGTTCGCCCGGCTGGAAATCGTCATCGACGATCTCGGGACGCACGCCCACGCCGGTGAACCCGATCTGCTCTTCGTGCATGCGCGGCTTTGCGACGCGGGCGGCACTCTCTGCGTCCGTGAAAATCCCGCCGTCGCTTTCACGATCGGCGGCGCGAGCATCGTGGGACCGGCTACCGTCGAAGCCGAGGCCGGCATCGCTTCAGTCGTGGTCCACCTGCCGGCCGGCACCAGTCACTTCACCGTGACCGCCTTCGCTCCAGCGAACACCCCGGTTCACTCACTGCCGGTCGAGTGGTGGCGAGGCGATTCCGCGCGCCGCGACTACTTGCTGGATTTTAGCGCCTGAATCGCGGGGTCGTTGAGGTTAGCCTTCGTGACCATAAAAAAGAGGACGTCGGTCCGGGGCGGAACCGGCTCCCCACGGATCAAGGCGGCGGCGACACTTTTGTAGCCGATATCCCTCGGCACTTGGCAGAGAAACGCCACCATCGTCCCATTCTCGATGGCTTCGATGGTCTCGTCGTTCAGTTGAAAACCGAAACCCGCCAGCCTGATTTTGCCGGCATCGGGGCGGCTTTTCGCCGCGGCAAGCAGTGCGGCGGTCGCGGGAGAAGACGTCGCGATGAACAATTTGGCCCCCGGATGTTTTTGCAGCAGAAACCTGGCCTTGTCGGTCACGGTGGAGGTCTCGGTGGAGACCGCGTAAAAATCGAGGTAGAGGCTCAGGTTCGGATGAAGCTCCTTCAGTCGGCTGAGAATAATTTTGTCCCGTTGCACGACAATCTGGTCGGACACGCCACGAAACACCGCCACCTCATCGTTTTCGCTGAGCAAGGAGGCGAAGGCCGTCGCCGCCGCGAGCGCCAGTTTGGTTTGATCGTAACCGACGTAGGGAAAGGAGGTGTTCCCCGGGAGTTCGCCTTCGGGCGATCACGATCTTCAAGCCCTTGGCCGCCTCGGCCGCCAACGGGGCCAGCAAACGCTCCGGGTTCGTGGGCGAGACGACGAGGACGTCGATTTTCTGGTTAACCAAGCTTTCCAGCAATTTGAGCTGGGCCCCGGAATTGGCCACATCCCCCGTGCCTTTGACGATCAGATCCACGCCGGCGGCCTCCGCCGCCTCCCGCGCGCCTTTTTCGACCTCCGCCCAAAAGCCCTCAGTGCTCCGCACCTTGAGCAGCAAGCCCACGGCGGGGCGAGCCGCGGCTGTCACCGGCCCAAGCGCGAGGAGCGCGCCAGCGGCTGCGGCATAAAAAAATTTGAGCATGGAGAAAGGCTGAGCCTCCCATTTATCGGCGCGTGAAGGGAATCCTGTAGCGAAGTTCCGGCCGGCGTCCGGTATCGCCGGCATCGCTTCGGGAATGTCCCCGGCTTGCCGAATCGTCGCTCGCGTTATTCGGCTCTCGCCCGCCTTCGTGCCGCGGCACGGCCGATCGCGAAGACTGGTGGACGCTATTGGACTCGAACCAACGACCCCCTGCGTGTGAAGCAGGTGCTCTAACCAACTGAGCTAAGCGTCCGACTCAGGGGCGGGAACGTGTAGAGCCCACGCAGCCAAGGCAACTCCGATCTCAGCCCGTGGCCCACGTCAGTTCGGCTCACAATTTCAAGGCGAGCTTCAACCCCAGGACGGGAGTCCGCCGCCATTGCGCCGCTTTCAAGTCACCCCGTGAGCCCGCGAAAATCTCGTCACTCCATCGCACCGACCACACGTGGCCCACCCCCGCGAATAGCCGGGTCTGGTTCCAACGCCCGACCGCGCCGTCGTAAAATCCCTCAGCGCTCACATAAGGTTTCCAGTGGCTGCCCTTTTCCATCGGCAGACCGAGCTGCGCCCGCGCGCGGTAGCGCCAGCCGTCAGGCCGCGCCTCGCGGTCGCGATATTCGACGCGCGCCCGCAACGCCACGCTCCAATCCGCGAGCGTCTCGCGCCAGTTAAGCGAGGCGGTCGGCCGGTTTTCCTGCAGCCAGACCGCACCGTTCAACGAGTCCACGTGCGTAAATCCCACCGTGGCCGACCACGGTCCGCGCAACGCATGGGTGAAATTCAACTCCTCCTCGTAGTCGTAGGCTTTATGCGCGTCATGGCGCAGTTTCTCCTGCATCTGCAGCTCGCCCTCGCACGCCGCCGGCGCGGCGAAACGCGCCACTCCGGTCAGCCAAAGCTCATGATCGGGGCCCGCTCGCAAAGGAGCGTTCGCGAGCAGCCCGATCAACAACAGTCGGCAGGCTGGGAGGAATCGGGCGCGGGGGAAATATTTGAGCGGGCGCGGCATGTCGGTGATTTTTTGCGAAAAGCGGCGGCCAGCAAAAGCGGAATCAACCGCTGATGGCCAGCCTCGGCCGCAAGTCTTCAGGTTTTCTGAAGGCGAACCGCTCGTCGGCGCTCAGGAAAAAGCGTGCGGCACATCTCGCAGCTCGTGCCGTCGCAACCGCGCGCGGTGCAGTGCTCGCGGCCGTAGAAAATGATCCGCAGGTGCAACGCGTTCCAATGCTCGCGCGGGAAAAGTTTTTTCAAGTCGCGCTCGGTCTGTTCGACGTTGCGGCCATTCGTGAGCTGCCAGCGTTGCGCGAGCCGGTGAATGTGCGTATCGACAGGAAACGCCGGCACGCCGAAGGCCTGCGCCATCACCACGCTCGCGGTTTTGTGGCCCACGCCGGGCAGCTCCTCGAGTTCCTCAAATGTGCGCGGCACTTGGCCACCGTGTTTTTCCACCAGGATAAGCGAGAGACCGGAGATCGCCCGGGCCTTTTGTGGCGAGAGGCCGCAGGGGCGGATGACGGCTTGGATTTTCTCCACCGGCACGTGGCGCATTTTCTCGGGCGTATCGGCGAGCGCCCACAGGTGCGGCGTGACGAGGTTCACCCGCTTGTCGGTGCACTGCGCGGAGAGCAACACGGCGACGAGCAGCGTGTAGGCATCGCGATGCACGAGCGGCACGGGCGTCTCGGGATAAAGCTCCGCGAGCCGGCGGTCGAGGTAAGCGGCGCGCCCGGTGCGCGTGGCGAAGAGTCGAAGCGAGGGAGGCGGATTTTCCGGCACGCCGAACGAATGCAACGACGCCGCGCGCCGCGCAATATTTCGTCACTCCGCGCGCCGGCGTTTTTTCCGCGAGAACACGATGGCGCCACCGAGGATCGCGACCGACACCCAGCCGTAGGCGGCCGGTTCGGGAACGGCCGTGAGCGCGCGGGGGGCGGCGACGGCGAGGTGATCCAGGGAGATCCCAAGCGTGGCGCTGCCACCGAGAACGTTGCCCGAGATTTGAAAAGACGAGAGATCCGCCCGGTCAAAACCGGGGGAGAACGTGAGCGCGGCGGAGAGGGTGGTGAAGCCGGGGCCGGCGAAGGCGGCGGTGGAGAAGACGGCGAAGGCGCTTTCGCCGAGCGAATCGAAGAGCGAAATCGTGAACGTCGGCGCGGTGTTGCCGGCCAACAGCCGGGCGGAAACCTGCAACAGCGAGAGGCCCGTCATATTCAGCGGCGCGTCGAAGAAATAAAACGCCGAGGCGGTGTCGCTGTTGGAGCCGCCCGCGAACGTGTAGAAGCCCGCGCCCTGGGCAAAGCCGGATCGCGGTGAACCGGTGCCGATCGTGTCGCCGGTGAGTTCCCAGTCGCCGACGAAAACAGTGTTGGCCGATTCGAAGGCGGAGAAATTGTGGAGCGTGAGCTGCGCGCGCGCGAGGGGCAAGGCGAGCAGCGCGACGGCGGCGAGGAGGACGGATTTCAAGTTCAGTTTCATAGTGAATAGGGGACGGCGCGCACGAGGTCCGTCGTGCCGGTGGCGGTGCCGGGGCGCTGAATCGTGAGGAGGCCGCCCGAGGGAATCGCGAGCGCGTCGCTGTTGGTAGCGGCGCCCGTGGCGGGTTGCCAGAAGGAGCCGTTGTGGAAGTAGCCGATCCAGGCGGTGCCGTTGAAAAGCGAAACCGTGTCGGCCGCCGCAGCCGTCGCGGCGCTGCGCCAGCCGGGGAGCAGCGTCTGGATGGCGAGGGCGCCGAGCGTCGTGTCAGTCGGAAAACCGGTGTGAATCACGGTGGAGCTGGCGTTGTTGACGGCCACGCGAAAGGCCGTCCCCGGCACGCGACCGGTGAAGGTCAGCGTGACCGCGGGGGCGCGGCGGACGATCTGCACGCCGGCGGTGGGGCGGATGAGAACGTTGTTGGAATTTGTCGCCGGCCCGATGGTGCGGCGCCAGAAACCGAGATTCGTGTCATAGAAATAAACGAGCCACGAGGCACCGCTGCGCGCCTGGACGTTGTCGGCCGCGCTGGCGGAGGTGCCGCCGAGCAGCGTGGCGCCACCGAAGAGCGTCGAGAGTGTGTCCACGGGCAGGAGTTCAAAAGTATCGGTGCCAGCGGCGAGGCCGAGCGTGGTGAGGTCCGCGCCGCTCACGGTGAGCGTGGTCGCGGTGTTCGACGCGATGTCGAGGAGCTTGCCGGCGGACGGCCCGCTGGTGAGGCGCACGAACCACGGGGCGGAGGGGGCCGCGAGGTTGGCGGACCAGCCGCCCGATGCGTTGACCAGCGTGTTGGCCGTAAACGATTCAATGCGGCCGGCGCGAAGGCCGGCGGGGGGCGGAGCGGGATCGTCCAGCGGCACGCCAAAAACCGTGGTGGCCGGGAGCGAGGGCGTGCCGGGAGCGAGGGTGTTCTTCAAGTAGCCGACGGGCACCGTGGCGACCGTGGTGCCGCCCGAGGTGATTTCGAGGCGGGCGAACAACCGCGGCGAACTCATCGGCAGTGCCGCGATGAACGTCTCCGTGCTCGCCGTCGAAGACTCAACCGCGGGATCGGGTGCAACCGGAGTCCAAGTGGCGAGATCGCTCGACGTGACCACGCGGGAGGTGACGCCGGTGACGGTCTTCGCGCGGTTGAAGCGGAACACGAACTGACTGCTTTCGACCGTCCCCGTGGGCAAGCCCGCAGGATCGGAAACGATGGGGTTCAGCCCGTGGAAATATTCGAGGAGGTTGACGATGGCATCCGCCTCCGGATCGGCGGTGAAGGCATTGTTCGCCGCCGTCAGACCGTTCGCCGACGCCCAAGCCGAATAGGTTTGGGTCGGCGGGCCGGAGGCGAGGTTCAAGCCGATGATCACGGGGTCGTGGTCAGAGTAACGGTAGCCCGTGCCGACGTTGATCGCCTGCTGCGCGGCGTTTTTGTTTTCGACGTTGTAGTCGTAGTAAACCGGTTCGTCGGAGTTCACGTGCCACGATTCGGCACCGGTGGTTTGCGCGAGAAGGCTCGGGCTGCCAAGCGCGTGATCGAGGTGGCCGAACTCCGCGTTGAACGCGTAGGAGTAGCCGCCGGCGCCTTCAAACGTCTCCGTGAGGTTCGTGTAGCCGGCGCCCTTGATCGCGGTGATGGGGTTCTCCTGCGCGTAGGAATTCAGGTCGCCGATGATCAACACGTCGGGGTCGGCGTCGCCGGTCGGATTCGTCGCGAGCCACGCGGTGAGCGCGTTGGCTTGGTTGGTGCGGGTGACATTCCACGCGGCTTGCCCGTCGCCTTGATCCGAGTCGGGACCGCTGGAGGGGCCACTGCCCTTCGATTTGAAATGGTTGATCGTGATCGTGAGTTTCTCGCCGGTGGAAACCTGGCGGAAAGTCTGCGCGATGGGCGGGCGGTTGAAGACGCTGTTCATGTTCACCGCCGGCGCGCCGACAAGGGAGACGGTGTTGGTTTTATAGATGAATCCGCAGGTGATCTGATCGGTGCCGATGGCGGGGAGGCTGACGTCAACGAAGGCGTAGATCGTGCCGCCGGGCGCGCCGGCGTTGAGGCCGTTGACGATGTCCTGGATCGCACTGAGTGCGCCGAAGCCGTCGTTTTCCACCTCGGTGAGGCCCATGATGTCGGGCGCGAGTCCGAGGATGCCGGCGATGATTTTGGCGCGTTGCCGCTGGTATTCGGCGAACGTATCGGCGCCCCGCGAAGTGGGGAAACCGCCGCCCGCGCCGTTGCCGTTGAAAAAATTCAGGACGTTGCCGATGGCGACATGCAGCGTGCCGCCGGGATTCGGCGCGGCCCCGCGCGGGTTCGCGTCGACGAAGACCGGCGCCGAGGTGGGCTCGATCACGTAGGTGCCGAATTTGTTGTCCAGAATTCCGGTGAGGCCCGCGATGGTGCTGCCCGCGCGGCGTGTGGCCGTCAGCGGATCGGCGCTCGTGAGAAACGGCGTGGGGTCGGGATAAGTCGTGCTCACGCCGTCATCGAGCGTGAGCTGGTTGAGGAGATTCGCAGCGGCCTGAGCCTGCGCGGGCGCGCCGGGAGCGACGATATTGGTGGGCGTGGAGAGACGGCCGTTGCTGAGGACGAGTTCGCCGAAGTGGCCGTAGTCGAAATTATCCGTGACGGTGAGCGTCTGCGGGAGCGTGACGAGCATGCCTTCGTAGCGCTCGGCGAAGCCCGTGCCCGGGAACGGCAAGCTCACGGTGACGCTGGCGGGGAGCGGATTGCCGGTGCTGTTTTTCGTGAACGAACTCACGGGGCTGAGCTCGGTCTCGCTGTTCGGCGTCGTGCCGAATTCGGTCACGGTGCCGGTGACGGTCACGAGATCGCCGACGGCGACGGAGTTGGCGTTGTCGAAAACGTAGATGCCCTCCGAGGTCGCGGGATCGGCATCCTGGTCCGCCGTCGGAGCCTCGATGTAGTAGCCGCCGATTTTACCGGCGCCTTGGAAACTCGCGACGACCACGCCTTGCACCGTGACGGCGGTGGTCGCGAAAGGGCTCGTCGTGCCGCTGCCCTGCACGGTGTGAATCGCGAGCGGCGTGGCGGAGAGCGTGGTGAAACTCGCCGTGTAATCCGCGGCGGGATGCAGCGTGCCCGTGGCTTGGTCGGTCACCTGCGCCGCGAGCACGTTGAGTGTCACGGTCTCGCCGCCGGTGAAGGCCACGGCGGGCGTGAGCGTAAACGTGCTCGGTCCGCCCGAAACCGCGGCGGTGTGCGCGCCGCTGGTCGCACCTGAGAGCGCGAACCATGAACCCGTGACGTTGACCGCCTGATTAAACGTGACCGTGAGCGGCGCGGAGACACTGACGTTGGTCGCGCCGCTCGCCGGCACCGTGGAGATTACCGCCGGCGCGACCGGGCCGGTGCCGACCGGCGTAGTGAAAGTGACATCGTCGATGGCGAGCCCGTCGTCGGAGCCGGTGACGTTGAAATCGCTCCAGCGAATCACGAGCTGCTGACCGGGCGCCCACGAAAGACCCGAGACGGTGGCGCTGATCGCGGTGCGATTCGCGGCGGCGTTCCCGTCGAGCAGGCCGGCGCCGGCGTTGAAAATCGGCCCGGGAAAATCGAGCGACGTCGCCGCGGTGAACGTCCCGCTCGTGATCGACGCGCCCCCGACGCTGTATTCGAAGCTGAGCCGGTCCTGCGCGGTGCTGCCGCCCTTGCGCCACTGCTCGCCCGTGTAGCTGAGCGTGAACTGCGTGATGGTGACGGCGGTGCTGTTGACGAACACCGCGCCGATGGCGGCGACATTGGTTCCGCTTTGCAGCGTGCCGAGGGCGCGCTCGCCGTTGCCCGCCGCGCCGAAAGAATAAACTCCGCCCGTCGTGCTCGATCCCGTGCCGAAAAAAAACAGCGCCACCGAGCCCGAACCGCCCGTGCGCGCGAGGCTCCAGCCCGCCGCGCTGGCCGCGCTGATCGGCGCGGCGCTGAGGTCAAACGGCCCGCTCCCGGCAAACGTGAAGGTGCCGCTCGACGGCAACGAATTGAAATTCTGCGTGACGCTGCCGCCCGCGTAGGCGATGGACTGCGCCGAAGCGGTGGCCGCGCCCAACGCGATCGCGAACCAGGAAAACCAAACACGACAAGCGCGCGCGCGCCGGGAAATCAGGGAGGTTTGCATAAATGGAAAAACGAAAAAAAGCCGCGGACAACGATTGCAAATAGTCAGGCGGAAACACGCCAAGATAGGGAGTGCTTCTGGGTTTTTTGAAACTCCTTTCGCGTGACACTTCGGTGACTTTTGCCGCGCGGCTTTTTCCGCACGACGACCTCTCAATCGCGCTCCGTCATGAACGCGGGAATCGCCGTATATCTGATCGCGCCCGCCACGCTCATGTTCAAGAGCCCGCGGCTGACAAAATTATCGCCCTCGACCAAGCCCGCGCTCGACGCGTTGAAAAATGCGCGGTTCACAAGCATCCGGGCCTCGCCGGAAAACAACCTCGCCGAGATCGCCGCGAGCGAACCCGGCGTGTCCGCGAGCCGCTCATCGGGCCAAAACGTTTCGGTGAAATCATCCGCCACCACCCCGCCCCCGCGATGAGAAATCACGCTCATGAGCGGGGACGCGCTGATCGGCGCGTCCTGCGGAAACCGGCATCCGACGTCCGTGGAAAACAAAGTGTCGAGCGGATCGCGGCCTTCCGGCGCGAAGGGCGCCAGCTGGGCAAAGCAACACGGCAACCACGCGAGCGCTGCCGCGAATGAGAATTTAAGCAGATGGTTTGGTTTCATAACGAAAGGTCGGCCAACGGACCTGTAGCGCATGGAACGCCACTACCGGAATTGGTTGCCGCTTATTAGTCGCCCTTACGCTGAGCCCTGCAAAGCCACGCACCCGCTATTGCGCACCCGCCCGCGCATAAGCCGAACCCGTCGGGCCGTTAGGCTCCCTACAAGCCGCCCCCTCCGCCCAAATCGCGATTGCACGACCCACCTCCCGGCCTACTTTCCGCGGGATATGTCTTCGCCTGTCGCCGACCTGCTCTCCCCGCTCGATACCTTTGCCCGCCGCCACACCGGCGACAGCGCCGCCGAGACCACCGCCATGCTCGCGCTCCTCGGCTATCCGACCATCGACGCGCTCATCGACGCCGCCGTGCCGCCCCACATCCGCCGCGGCCCGCTCAACACCCCCGCCGCCCTCAGCGAGACCTCCGCCCTCGCCGAACTCCGCGCGATCGCCAGCGAGAATAAAGTTTTCCGCACCTGCATCGGCACCGGTTACTACGACACGCACACCCCCGGCGTCATCCAGCGCACCATCCTCGAAAATCCCGGCTGGTATACCGCCTACACGCCCTACCAAGCCGAGGTTTCCCAGGGCCGCCTCGAAGCGCTGCTCAACTTTCAAACGCTCGTCACCGATCTCACCGGCCTCGAAATCGCCAACGCCTCCATGCTCGACGAGGGCACCGCCGCCGCCGAGGCCATGATGATGTGCCACCGCCTCAAGGACGGCGCGGCCGACGCGCACCGCGTCTTCTTCGTCTCCGAAAAATGCCACCCGCAGACGATCGACATCGTGAAAACGCGCGCCACCCCGCTCGACATCTCCGTCGTCATCGGTGACCACCGCACGTTCGCGCCCGGCGCCGATTGCTTCGGCGTGCTCGTGCAATACCCCGACACCACCGGCTCCATCCACGACTTCGAGAAATTCTTCGCCGCCGCCCACGCCGCCGGCGCGTTCACCATCGTCGCCACCGATCTGCTCGCGCTCACGCTCCTCCGCGCGCCCGGTGAATTCGGCGCCGATGTCGCCGTCGGCTCCGCGCAACGCTTCGGCGTGCCCCTCGGCTTCGGCGGTCCGCACGCCGGTTTTCTCGCGACGAAGGACGCCTTCAAACGCCAGATGCCCGGCCGCCTCGTCGGCGTTTCCAAGGACGCGCAAGGCGACCCCGCGCTCCGCCTTGCCCTCGGCACCCGCGAGCAACACATCCGCCGCGACAAAGCCACGTCCAACATCTGCACCGCCCAAGTCCTCCTCGCCGTCATGGCGTCGATGTATGCCGTCTATCACGGCCCCGAGGGCCTGAAGAAAATCGCGCGCCGCGTGAAACTCCTCACGGAGATTCTCGCCACCGGCCTCCGCGCCGCCGGCGCGAAAGTAAATGCCGAGCCCGTCTTCGACACGCTTACCGTCAGCCACGTCTCCGCCGCGCGCGTCCACGCCGCCGCCGAGGCGAAAAAATTCAACCTCCGCCCCCTCGACGCCTACACCGTCGGCCTCTCGCTCGACGAAACCACCACCGTCGAGGACATGCAGACGCTCCTCGCCTGCTTCAGCGAATCCGCCGCCGCCAATCTCAGCGTTTCGCCCTCCGATTTCTCTGCTCCGCATCACCGCACCAGCGCCTTCCTCACCGCCGCGACGTTCAGCCGCTACCACACCGAGCACGAGATGCTCCGCTACATCAAGCGGCTCGAAGCGAAAGACCTCTCGCTCTGCCACTCGATGATCTCGCTCGGCTCTTGCACGATGAAGCTCAATGCCACCAGCGAGATGTTTCCGATCTCGTGGCCGGAGTTCAGCCGCATGCATCCATTCGCGCCGGTCGAGCAGACCCGCGGCTACCAGAAGCTCTTTCGCGACCTCGAGGCCTGGCTCGCCGAGATCACCGGCTTCGCCGCCGTCTCGCTCCAGCCCAACGCCGGGTCCCAGGGCGAATACGCCGGCCTGCTGGTCATCCGCGCGTTCCACGAGTCGCGCGGCGAGGGCAAACGCAACGTCTGCCTCATTCCCACGAGCGCG